>NZ_NCUR01000009.1:300000-411651 GCF_002096595.1 Streptococcus oralis subsp. oralis | reverse complement strand
CACGCCGCCAGCGTTCGTCCTGAGCCAGGATCAAACTCTCATTAAAAGTTTGAGTTCTCACTCATTTCTGTCACTGACAGATTTATTGTTTTTTCATTGTTCAGTACTATAACTTCAGTTATAGTGCCCTGCACATTGGTTCGTCTTGTTCAGTTTTCAAAGGTCTTTGTCTCTCAATCTCTCTCAAGCGACAACTATATTAGTATATCACAGCTACCTGCCTCTGTCAACAGATTTTTTAAACTTTTTTCAAGTTTTTTTAGCCGCAATACACCATAGTCCGTACGGGATTCGAACCCGTGTTACCGCCGTGAAAAGGCGGTGTCTTAACCCCTTGACCAACGGACCTTGAGCTTTTCAACTCTTTCTATTATACCTACTTTTTTACCTTTGTCAAGGACTTTTTTCAGTGAAGTTAATTTTTTCTTTTCTTCACTAATTTAACCACTGCTTCTGTCCGTGCAGTGTGGGGAAACATATCGACCGACTGGATATACTGGAGGTCATAGACTTTTACTAGTTTAACCAAATCTCGCGCTAAGGTCGAAACATTGCAGGATACATAGACCATTTTGTCTGGAACATAGGTCAGAATGGTTTCCAACAGCTTATCATCTAAGCCTGTACGAGGAGGGTCAACTATCAAGGCATCCGCTCGGTAGCCATCACATTAGAACATAAAAGAGAGGTTGAACCTCTCTAAATTTATTTTTCTTCACTCATTTTTGATTTTACTTCATCATAAGATAGTGCATGGGATTCCTCTTCTACTGTCTCAGGCATTTTCCCTGTTTCGTAAAGAGATTTAATCTGTGTACTATCTAATGTTTCGTATTTCAACAATGCTTCTGCAATCAACTTATGAGTTTCACGATTTGATTGGATGATTTCAGCTGCTTTGTTTCGTGCCTCATTTAATAATGAACGAACTTCCTCGTCAATCTCATAGGCTGTTTGTTCTGAAATTGATTTTTGAGGACTTTGTGCACCAAACATAGCATGATTACCTTCGTATTGAACTGGGCCAAGTTTTTCACTCATACCGTATTCAGTGACCATTGCACGCGCCATCTGTGTAGCTTGTTCAAAGTCATTTGAAGCTCCTGTCGTTTGGACATTAAAGATAATCTCTTCAGCTACACGACCACCCATCAAACCTGCTAATTGTTCTTTCATGTCTTCCTTAGATAGAAGCATTTGATCCTCTTTCGGAAGCGCAATCATGTAACCACCTGCACGTCCACGTGGTACAATGGTAACTTTATGAACAACACGGGCATTTGACAAGACTAAACCAACAATAGTATGTCCAGCCTCATGATAAGCAACCAATTCCCGTTCTCTTTGTGATACTGTTTTATCCTTCTTAGATGGTCCAGCAATCACTCTGTCTTCTGCCTCATCAATATCTGAAGCATCAATGACTGACTTGTTGCGACGGGCTGCAACCAAGGCTGCCTCATTTAGAACATTTTCCAAGTCAGCTCCCACAAAACCTGGAGTTTGTTGGGCAACTAGTTTCAAATCCACATCGTCTGCCAGAGGTTTATTTTTAGCGTGAACTTTCAAGATTGCTTCACGACCTTTAACATCAGGGCGACCAACTAAGACTTTTCTATCAAAACGTCCTGGACGGAGAAGAGCTGGATCTAGAACATCTGAACGGTTCGTCGCAGCGATAACAATAATTCCTTCATTTCCCTCAAAACCATCCATCTCAATCAAGAGTTGGTTCAAGGTTTGTTCACGTTCATCATTACCTCCACCAAGACCGACACCACGTTGGCGACCAACGGCATCAATTTCATCGATAAAGATGATGGCTGGCGCTGCTTTTTTTGCATCCTCAAAAAGTGAACGAACTCGGCTAGCCCCAACTCCGACAAACATTTCTACAAAGTCCGATCCTGAGATGCTAAAGAATGGAACTCCTGCTTCTCCAGCAACCGCCTTAGCAAGTAAGGTCTTACCTGTTCCCGGAGGTCCCTCTAAAAGAACACCCGCAGGAATACGCGCACCAAGTTTGGTAAATCGTTTTGGATCTTTTAGGAATTCAACAACTTCAACTAATTCTTGTTTTTCTTCCTCGGCACCTGCAACATCTGAAAATCGTACCTTGATATCTTCTTTGTTAGCAGCTTTGGCCTTGCTACGTCCAAAACTCATTGGATTTCGGCCACTATTTCCTCCCATATTTCCCATCATAGAGAATAAGAAGAAGAAAAGAATAGCAAATGGCACAACAGAGACAAGGATATTGATCCACATACCGCTTGAACTCTCATGTTTGACTGTTACTTCTGCCTGATGTTCAGAAGCAAGTTTTTGCAATTCTGAAACTGTTGAATCAGACGGAAGAATAGTACTTGAGAATCTTTCTACTGTTGTAGCTGTAGGAGTGAAAAATTGAATTCCCGTTTCTTCTTTACTAGTCTTAGGATTTTTATAAACACCAGACACTTCAATGATGCTACCATTTGGCTGATAGGTTAATTCTTTTACATTGTCTGCAGTAATTTCTTTTACCAGTTCTGTATAGTTAATTTTTTCGCTTCGTCCAGCAGTATTTCCAGAGTAAAAATACTGGAATCCTGTCACTAGGAAGAAGATAATTAACAAGTATAGAAATGGATTTCTAACTAAACCATTATTTTGTTTTTTCATTAAAGATAAATCTTTCTAATTTGAATAAACTTCTTCTTTCAATACTCCGACATAAGGAAGGTTACGATAATTTTCTTTATAGTCCAAACCATAACCTACTACAAACTCATTTGGAATAGTAAAACAAGTATAATCCGCTTCAATTTCAACAACACGTCCCTCTGGTTTGTCCAACAAAGTCGCGATTTTAACAGAAGCTGCTTCTCTTGCAATAAACATATCTCTCAAATTCTTCAAAGTTTGACCTGTATCGATGATATCCTCTACAAATAAAACATGTCTTCCTTTGATATCTTGAGTCACGTCTTGCTTGATATTGATGACACCACTACTTGCTGTTCCACCATGGTAACTAGATACCATCATGAAGTCCATCTCGATATGCGTATCAATATGTTTGACCAATTCAGCCATAAAAGGAATCGATCCTTTCAAAATTCCAATAAGAATTGGATTTTTCCCCTCATATTCTTTTGTTAGTTGCGCACCTAGCTTTTTAGCTGCTTCTGTAATTTCATCATGTGAAACGAGGATTTTTTTAATATCGTGTTCTAACATCTTTTTACCTATCTATTTTTTCTATATAAATCACAGTGTTCATTATATCATTTTTCGTGTTTTTACTCAAATCACTGGTCGCAATTCCTAAAATTGAGACAATTTCTCCAAATTGCTCAATAATAGGGGTTGTTTTTCGTTTTTCAATAGGGATTTTCAAATCTATAAATAAGCGTCTCAGTTTCTTTCGATGACCATTTAGGGTAATAACGTCGCCAGGTTTTCGACATCTAATATGTACAGATGTTTCCCGTGAAACCGTTACTTTTTGAACAAAATCCCCTTCAATAGGGATGCCAAAGGAAAATAAATAGCCCTTATATCGAACTTGATTTTGATAGTGTAACACAAGTTCATCTTCCTTTTCATCGGCCTGAGGACTGATTTTACAAACTCGAAAATTCTGATACTCTTTTATCAATTCGTAGCCATTTTTAAGAGAATGACGATACTGGCTTTTCGTTGTTAAAATCTGTCGAACTTCATCAAACTGAGCCTTCGTCAGATTTAAGTCTGGAAATTGATTAAGATAGTTTTGGAGCAAGATTCCTTGAGTTTGTTGAGAGTATGAAAATAGCTCATTCAAATCTTCCACATCAATTTGTTTCGATAGCTCCGTTATTGTTGCTTGGTAATCTGAAATTTCCCTTCCTAAATCTAAAAGGGCGGATTTAAGACGAGGATTTTCTTTTTCAAGCTCTGGTAAATACCTATTTCGAATGCGATTGCGAAAATAGGTATTTTCCTGATTTGTTTGATCTTCAAAATGAACAATTGGTGGAAAATCCTTTTTATGAAAATGCAACAAGGGACGAATGATTTCAATTCCATCAACTACTTGACTTTCTTTTATTCCTGTTAAATAACGGAGCCGACTTCCTCGAATCAAGCGCATCAAAATCGTTTCAACTTGATCATCTGCATGGTGGGCAGTAACCAAGGCAGTCGCTCCAATCTCTTTCATGATTTTCCTAAAAAAATCATAACGAAACTCTCGAGCACGCGCTTCTGAAAAGTCTCCTAAGAAGCTTGTGATATAAATAGGAAGTTCAGCTGCATCAGCTAACTTCCTTAGTTCATTTTCCTCCCAGTCAGATTCCCTTCTCTGCTTGTGATTGACATGTGCTAAAATCAACTCAATTTCTAACTCATTTTGATAAGTAGACAATAGCTGGAATAAAAACATTGAGTCCAGTCCGCCAGACAAAGCTAATACGACTTTAGAATGTTTTTTGAAATACTCTTTTCGGAGAAAATGATTTAAAAAATCCTGGTCCCTCATTTTAGAACCTCATAGACATCCTTAGCTATCTTAGCAATAGTATCATAATCAGAATTTTTGGTGAAAATGGAAAGAACGAAAGGAGAATCCGTATAAACAATGGCAGTGTCATGTTTAAACTCATCGGCATCTCCAATTTTATGAGCTACCTTAACCGAAACACCTTTTGCGATTCTTTGGTTGTCAAAATCAGTCTTACTTAGAGACTCTAGGACAAAACCATTCTGATTATAAATAGCTTCCATGACTTTTCCAGCCATTTTTGAAGAAGTCAGTTTATCATTCACATCCCAATCTTCGCCCATAATGGTGGACATTTTTTCTTTAAAAGCCCCGTCAGATTGATTGGTCACGTAATAACCTAAAATATTATGAGCAACATTATCAGACTCTTTTGTTACCTTGGTAATTAACTGTTGAAGACTGTATTCTTTGTTATCTTCTTTTTTAGGTAAGCTACCACTACCTTCTGGTTTATAGGACCCAGGGAAACTATTTACTTCCGGGATATACTTGAAGCTACTGTCTAGCGTATATTCCCCTTGATTTATCTTATCTTGAGCGTAATAAAGGTAGGCTAGTTTCAAGATGCTAGCTGCATAGAGTTTGCTGTCTTCATTCACCCCAGCCTCTTTACCTGTACTCAATTGTTTAACATAAATGGAATAATTTTCATTCTGATAGTTGTTTGATAAAACTTCTTGAACCTTCTGGATGCGATTGTCTTCTTCTGAGGTGAACTCTTTTGATACCCACCCAACTTGATCGATATGAAGAAATTCTTGTCCCTCAGCAAAGAGAGCTCTATCCACCGTTACGCGTTGATAGGGAGAGAGGGATGAAGAAATTTCTTTCGCATCATAGGGACTGTTATAGATAACAAACCCTGGCTCCAACCATACTTGTCTATTTTGAGTTTGAACTTGACTTTGATCATAGACCAAGCGCTTATCTGCAAGGATAAACTGGTGATTATCTAATTTAAAAACAGGAACACCTTGTCTATTCAAACGCCATTCTACTATTTTAAAGGTGGTTCCAGGAGTCAATTTACCAGACTCCTTGACAAGATCCTCATTAGCATAGACGGCTGTTTCTCCATATACCATTGGGGATTCCAGAGTTTCTTTATAGTAGAATCCATAATCAGACTCAGTTAGATAATAAATTTCTTGCGAAGAGTAAGGAAGCTGTTTTTCTGTGCTAACTACTCTTGAGGTTATGATAAAAGCAGGTAGCAATAAAACTACTAAGAACTTACGCATTCTTCTCTTCCCTTTCTTCTTGTAATCGTAATAAATGGTTTTTAGCTGCCAATTCCTCTAATTTTTCATCTGATAAACTTAAAAATTGCTCAACAACTTCCAATAAATTTTCCATGACATTACCTCGGAAGCAAATCAGGAATTGTGTAAATTGCTTCTCGTTTCTTTGAGTAATAGTACTTGGCGCGCGCATATTTTGCTACATAGTCTTCATCTTTTAACTTTGCAGCAAAAGCAGATTCTTTATCCTTTTCGTCACTAAGAGTTTGGTACTGCTCTTTCAACTCTGTCAATTGCTGGCGGCGTTGCAGTAACTGATCATAGCTTTGAGCCAAGTTATAAGTTGGTAAAATAAACAACAAGATCATCAAAATAAGGACCCAACCCATAAAACGATTCCTCTTTTGTCTCTCCTTCATCAGATAACGACGACGTTGATGTTCATTTTGAATAAAAGAATTATTCATCTGTACAATATTTTTAGACATTTTCTTCTACCCGTGTTTCACTGAGAATTTCATACATGCCTGCTGCGTCTTCTTTTTTTGTACTATCTTTCATTTCTAGTACTTTAACAAGCAACAACTTATTTCCAAAGCGAATTTCAACTTGGTCATCAACTTTCAAATCCGTTGAACTTTTGGCCAATATTCCGTTCACCTTGATTCTACCTTTATCTGCTACTTCTTTTGCGACTGTGCGGCGCTTAATAATTCGTGATACTTTTAAATACTTGTCTAATCTCATTTTTATTACCTCAAATTATTATTGTACCATTTTTATCCTTTTTATAGAAGAAAAATGTTAAATGGGATTTGCTTCCTTTGATTCTTTTATCTCTAATAAACTTTCTCCAAAAATCAACAAACCTTCTAAAATTTCATAATCCTTCTTGTTTCGGACATCAAATACAACTTCCATTAATCCCTTATTCTCAGCTATAGCTGCTTTTAAGTTCGTTGCAGATAAGGCTTTAAAATAATCTTGAGCCAAGAATAGTCGTTGAGTGACTTTTTCAAATTGAACTGTAATCTTGTTATCTTTTCTTTCCACACGTTCTACAAAGACCTTGTCCAAATATGACTTAACCAAACCAATCTCTAAAAGGTAGGCTACTACATCTGGGTATTCTCCAAATCGATCCATCAATTCTTCTTGTAGTTCTTCATAGTTGACACGATTGTCAATTTGACGAATTTTCTTGTAAATTTCAATCTTATGTCGTTGGTCAGAAATATAAGTATCAGGAAGATAAGCATCAATTTGTAAAATCAACTCAGCATTTCCTTTGGTTCTTTTATTCCCATTACCGTTCCGTTTAGCAATAGCTTCCTCTAATAACTGTGAATACAATTCAAAACCAACAGAATCAATGAAACCAGACTGCGATTTTCCTAGGAGATTTCCTGCTCCCCGAATCGAAAGATCTCGCATAGCAATCTTAAATCCTGAGCCTAATTCTGTAAATCCCTTAATCGCTTCTAATCTCTTCTCAGAGACTTCACTAATTGATTTTTCTGGACGATACATAAGATAGGCATAAGCAATGCGATTGCTACGACCAACTCTTCCTCTTAATTGATACAAGGTTGACAAGCCCATATGATCTGCATTTTCAATAAATAAGGTATTGGCATTTGGAATGTCTACCCCTGTCTCAATAATAGTAGTCGTCACCAAAATATCATACTGACCTTCAATGAAATCAAGTAGAGTATTTTCCAACTGAATTTCACTCATTTGTCCATGAACATACCCAATCGAAGCCTCTGGAACCAACTCCTGTAATTCTGAAACCTTCTGGTCAATCGTGTCAACTTTATTGTAAAGATAGTAAAGTTGACCTCCACGCTCCATTTCACGCAAGACAGCATCACGAATGACACTATCATTCTTCTCTAATACATAGGTTTGAACAGGATAGCGATTGGTTGGAGGAGTTTCAATAACAGACAAATCTCGAATTCCCAGCATAGACATGTGGAGAGTACGAGGGATTGGCGTTGCTGTCAAGGTTAGAACATCTACTTGTTTTTTTAGTTCTTTCAAAGTTTCCTTATGCTTAACCCCGAATCGCTGCTCTTCATCAATAATCATCAAGCCCAAATCAGAAAACACCACATCTTTTGACAAAACACGATGCGTTCCAATCAAAATATCAACTTGACCATTCTTTAATTTTTCAAGTGTTTCTGCCTGCTCTTTTTTACTTCTAAAGCGACTCAACACATCAATATTAACAGCAAAATTTTGGAATCGTTCCTTAAAATTCGTATAGTGCTGTTGCGCTAAAACCGTCGTTGGAACTAGAACGACCACCTGTTTGTGATCATTGACTGCCTTAAAAGCAGCACGCATTGCTACTTCAGTCTTCCCAAAACCAACATCTCCAACCAAAAGTCGATCCATGGGGTGAGAATCCTGCATATCTCTCTTGATTTCCTCAATACTGCGAAGTTGATCATCTGTTTCAACATAAGGGAAAGCATCATCAAAAGCATGTTGCTCATCATCATCAGCTGAGAAAGCAAACCCCTTCAACTGACTACGCTCAGAATAAAGCTTGATTAAATCGTCAGCTATATCCTCTACTTGGTTCTTAACTTTTTGCTTGGCCTTTTTGAAATGACCATCATTTAATTTATTAAGTTTTGGCGCTTTCCCATCACTTGAAACATATTTAGACAGTAACTGAATCTGCTCTACTGGGATGGAGATTTGGTCACCATTTTGATACTGTACACTGACATAATCACGGTGAATACCTTGGATTTCAATTGTTTCGATTCCTAAATATTGACCAATTCCATGGATATGGTGAACAACGTAGTCCCCTTTTTCAAGTTCATTATAATCTTTTAATCGCTCTGCATTTGAAGCATGTTGTCTTCTAAACCGACGTTTTAATTTCTTTTGAAAAATCTCATGTTCAGTAATCAAGAGAATTTTTTCATCTACAAAATGAAAACCATGTCTTAGATTACCCTCAATCAAGTTTACAGATTCTTTACAGATACTTGACTTATCTCTGGAATCCAATTTGATCTGATATTCCTCTAAAACATCCTCCAACGTCTTACTTCCCATTGAATTGCTAGACTGCAAAATAATAGTGTAGTCCATTTTTTTGTATCGCTCAATTTCTTCTTTTAAAAATGAAAATTGATTAAAAAACTCTTGCATGGGGTATTGATTAAATTGATAAATGTGATCAAACTTAAGATTTCCTAAGCCCTTTTGCAGATTGGAGAAAAAGGTAACTGGACTTTGTTTTTTATAGGTTTGCTCTGTATCTGCAAAATACTGCATCCCAGAAAATGATTTACCATTCTGTAAATCTTCTGTAAAGTATTGTGCTAATTCTCTTTCAAAGGCTTCATACTGATTCATCAATTTTTGATAGTCATCAAAGAATACTGGTGTATCTTTTTCAATATAATCAAATACAGTCCATGTTTTATCATAACATAAGGACAAAAACTTTCGACTATCTGAATGTACTTGTTTTTGATGAAAACTTGACAAAATCTCTTCCAAATATGATTTTAAAATTGGTGATAAGGTCTTGGAAATTTGCTTTTCTAAAGCAGACCGACCTCGTAGATAGTCCTTTTCCCTCAAGAGCATATCATTTGCTGGAAAGATGGTAAGTTCTGTTTGATTTTCTTTTGATAATTGTGTTTCTACTTCGAAAGTCCGAATTCCATCTACTTCATCACCAAAAAACTCGATTCGAAAAGGTTCTAACTGAGACATCTCAAAAATATCTAAAATATCTCCTCGAATACTAAACTCACCTTGAGTTTGTACTTGCGTAACTTTGCGATAGCCTATTTCCTTTAATTTGTGGAGAAGGTCATGTTGATCATATTCTTCACCGACTGCAATTTTTATAATACTTTCTTTAAATCTAGCCGGAGAAGGTAGAATCAATCGACTCGCTGCGATATTACAAACTAAAATCCCTTTCTTAGATGAATCAGTTAAAAAACGCAAGGCTTCAACTCGCGAAATGATTTTTTCTTGTGAAGACATCAAAAACTCTACCATAGGAGAGTCATCGACCAAAAAAGGATAGACAAGTTCCTCTCCTAAGATAGAAAGAAGATCACTGATAATTCTTTCTGCTTCTCCATAAGTCGATGTCAATAATACAATCTTATTTTCTTTTTTTAGACTACTCGCAATTGCAAGAGCCTTGGTAGAAGTTGACAGACCTAGTATTAGTTGTCTTTTCTTATCTGTCAGATTTTGATGCCATTTTTTTATCTGGTCATTTTCTGAGAATAAATCTAATAAAGTCACCATTTAACCATTATACCTCTGCATTGTTTTCTCAAAGTTTTTATCTTGTAAATAGTAGTTTACAGCATTGTCAACCTTGTCAATTGACTGTAAAATACCTACATAGTCATCCTGATCAAACTTACTTAAAACATGGTGAACCACTGACATACCTTTTTTAGGTCTTCCTATACCTATTTTAACACGGTTAAAGACCTGAGTACCTATATGTTGAATAATAGATTTGATCCCATTATGACCACCTGCTGAGCCCTTTGCTCTTAAACGAATTTTTCCAACTTCCATGTCAAGGTCGTCGTAAATAACGAGTAAATCTTCAATATCCAAACCATAGTAAGTCAATAAAGCATGAACCGCTTTTCCGCTTTCATTCATAAAGGTCGTTGGTTTGACAAGATAAATTTTTTCACCATTAAGAAAAAAAGATGCTAGGTCAGCTTGAAATATCTTATCATGTGTAAAAGTGACATTTTGTTTTTTAGCTAATTGGTCAATCAACATAAAGCCAACATTGTGCTTGGTTTCAAAATATTTATCCCCTGGATTTCCTAATCCTACAAGTAATTTGGTCATTTATTTTCCTTTCAAAAGCCAAAAGGGTTGGAATTTTTTTCCAACCTAATTGATACTATTTATTAAATGTTATTAAACATTAAAGCGGAATTCCATGATATCCCCATCTTGAACGATATATTCTTTTCCTTCTTCACGCAAGCGCCCAGCTTCTTTTACAGCCTTTTCAGATCCGTATTTCACTAGATCCTCATATGACATGGTTACTGCACGAATAAAACCTTTTTCAAAGTCTGAGTGAATAATACCAGCTGCTTGAGGAGCTTTCATACCACGCTTAAAGGTCCAAGCACGGACTTCTTTTTCACCAGCTGTAAAGTAAGTTCCAAGTCCAAGCAAGTGGTAAGCAGCTCGAGTCAATTTATCAACACCTGATTCTGTCAAGCCAAGTGCTTCAAGAAACTCTTGCTTATCCTCATCGTCTAACTCAGAAATTTCTTCCTCAGCACGCGCGGAAATAACAACTACCTCTGCATTTTCTGTCGCTGCAAATTCACGAATTTGCTTCACATAATCGATAGAATCTGGATCTGAAACTACATCCTCATCCACATTGGCAACATAAAGAACTGGTTTAGTGGTTAAAAGGAAGAGACCTTTGACAACCTTTTGTTCCTCATCTGTAAATTCAATAGTTCGAGCTGATTTTCCATCTTCAAGAACAGGCTTAATCTTTTGAAGGACGTTAAACTCTGCTACTGATTCTTTATCTTTTTGCGTACGTGCCATCTTTTCTACACGCGCGTAGCGTTTATTGACTGATTCTAAGTCAGCAAGAATCAACTCCAGGTTAATGGTATCAATATCTGCAAGTGGATCCACAAAGGCGTCTTCACGTCCTTGCTCACGCATCACATTTTCATCATCAAAAGCACGAACTACGTGAACAATCGCATCTACTTCACGAATATTGGCCAAAAATTTATTTCCTAGACCTTCTCCTTTTGATGCTCCTTTTACAATCCCTGCAATATCTGTAAATTCAAAGGTTGTTGGAACTGTCTTTTTAGGTGTGATCATTTCCGTTAGTTTTTGTAGGCGTTCATCTGGAACTTCTACCATCCCAACATTTGGATCAATAGTCGCAAATGGGTAGTTTGCCGCCTCTGCTCCTGCTTTTGTAATTGCATTAAAAAGGGTTGATTTACCAACGTTTGGCAAACCAACGATACCTGCTGTTAAAGCCATAGTTTCTCATTCTCCGTTCTCATTTCAATCCCTAACATTATAACACAAAAAGGGAAAACTTGCTAACCCTCTAACTAAGGGTTCTTAGTCAATAATCTTATTCATTTTTCGTTCAAAATCATAGCGACTCATCATAACAAGGTGGTCACAATTGCTACATTTGATTTTGATATCTGCCCCTACACGTGTGATTTCCCAACAATTGGCTTTTTTTCCTGTTGACTTAATTATACAAGCATGAGGTTTTTTCATTTCAACAAAATTTCCAACTTGATACATACTACTCTCCTTTTCTTTTTTGATTATATCATAAAAGAGGCGAGCCAGGCTCAGCCTCTTTCTCTTAGTTTGTACGAACTGGTGTGATGAGCTGCATGAAGTCTTCGTCAGTATCTGCTGGCAAAAGAGTAAATGGACGAACAGCTGAGATAAAACTAATAGTTACCTTTTCGCTATTTAAAGCCTTGAGGGAATCAATCAAGTAAGTTGGGTTGAAACTAATAGTTAAATCATCACCAGTCACCTGCTCCGTATCGATTTCTTCGTTTACTTTACCAACTTCTGGAGAGTGAACATGGGCACTAACAACTCCACCTTTAATTTCAAGCTTCACAGTACCATTTTGAGTCGCACTTGATAAGAGACGTGCACGCTCCATAGATTGACGCAAATTAACCACATCAAAAGTAATTGTAGTGTTAAAGTCTGTTGGAATCAAGCGATCTGTATCAGGATAATTACCTTCTAGGAGACGAGTATAGAAACTAATATTTTCGCTTCTAAAGAGGATTTGATTATTGGCAAAGAAAATCTCCACTGTTTCAATATCATCCGTAAATACAGCTGAAAATTCACGTAGAGAGCGACTAGGAATTACTACATCGAAATCATCACCATTTTTTTCAAGAGTCAATTTCTTCTGGCTAAGGCGGTGTGAGTCTGTCGCAACTGTTTTTAGTTCCTTGTGTTGGCTCAAAACAAAATGGACACCAGTCAAAATTGGACGACTTTCTTGCGTACTTGCAGCAAAAGCTGTTTCATTGATAATTTTCTTAAGTAGTTTGGTTTCAAGAACCAAAGGTGTGCTTGCTGAAATTTCTTGGATTCGTGGGTATTGTTCGCTATCTTTTCCTTTTAGGGTAATTTCTGATTTGCCACTGGTTAAGACAATTTGTTTTTGATCAATCTCTTTGAAATCTAGGGTTACATCTGGAAGACTGGATACAACATTGATAAAGAAAGAAGCTTCTAGAAGAATCGAACCCAAAGAAGTTATCAAGAGACCAGCATCTTCATTCTTTTGAGAAATGAAATTTTCAATAGAAATTTGACCGTTTGATCCAATTAAAGTAATTCCTTCATTGGTAACGTCAATTTTGATTGTTGATAAAATTGGAATAGCATTTTTAGAGCTTATTGCTCGTTTTGTAGTATTTAAGGCCTGTAGAAATAAATTTTTATTGATTGAAAAATGAATCATGGATTCTCCTTTATTTATTTTTAGTATTAGAAAGTTAATAGTAATAATAGAGTCTGTGAATTCTGTGGAAAACTGGGTGCTATTTAGTAAACTTAAGCTTATAAGCTTGTTTAAAAAATGTGGATAAAAAAGATAAGAAAGGAAAAGTTATCCACAACCTACTTAATTTTCTTTTTGATTGCTTCTATTTCTAAACGTAAATTATCGTCTTCGTCAATCAATGATTTAATTTTAGCATGGGCATGAATAACGGTGGTGTGATCCTTTCCGCCAAATTCTTTTCCGATTTTTGGAAGACTATTATCTGTCAGTTCTCTAGCTAGGTACATGGCAACTTGACGTGCTAAAACGATGTTTTGAACTCGTCTCGTACCCTTCATTTCTTTGACACTCACTCCATAAAAATTACCAACTTCAGTTTGAATTTTCTCAATTGGAATAACAAGTATCTGGCGGGCGTCTTGCTTACGTGCTCTAATAGCTTCTGCAGCAATATCAATAGTGATATCCTTAATTTTCTTTACTCTGGCAATTAAAGTGATATCGTTGATTGCCCCTTCCAATTCTCGAACATTTGAATCAAATTGGCCAGCCAAGTATTCCAGAGTATCACTTTGGAAATGGTAATCCAAGTGCTCTGTTTTACTTTGAAGAATGGCTATACGTGTCTCAAAGTCAGGAGGAGTGATATTTTGCGTCAATCCCCAGCTAAAGCGCGTGACAAGTCTCTCTTCAAGTCCTTCTAGGTGTTTAGGACTTCGATCACTGGTTAGAACAATCTGTTTCTGTTTATCATGAAGAGCGTTGAAGGTATTGAAAAATTCTTCTTGGGTCGCGACTTTTTTGCCACTGAGAGATTGGATATCATCGATCAATAAGAGATCAAGACTACGGTAAGTCTTTTTGAACTTTTCCATTTCCCCAAGTCTTAAGTGTTCAAGAAAGTCGTTGATAAAGCTTTCGGCAGGAATGTATTTGACACGCGCATCAGGAATATTTTTCAAAATCTCATTTCCAATCGCATTGAGCAAATGAGTCTTTCCAAGACCAGGTCCTCCATAGATGAAAAGAGGATTATAGGTCAGAGCTAAATCTTCAGATACAGCTAGTGCAGCTGACACCGCCCAAACATTCCCATCACCTTGAATAAAGTTATCAAAGGTATATTTTTCTTTTAACCCTGTTTCGGAATAGGGAATCGTTGGTAGTGCAGGTGTGTAATCGTAAGTAGAGACACTATTCGTATCATTTACTTGAGGAGATTCTGTACTCTGAGGTTTAGTGAAAATATAGTGAGGTTTGATTTCAGAATCATAAATTTCAAAACCAGCAGCAATAATAATATCTTTTAATTGCTTTTCCCACACCATTTCCATCTCTGATCTCGGTAGAAATATAGTAGCTGTGTTTTCTTCTACTTTGATGAGTTCAGCAGGTGTAGCATAGAAATCATACATAGATCGTGTCAATCTTTCTTGAGCAAATTCTAAAATACGATTCCAAAATTGCTTTTCTTTCAACTAGTTTTCCTCCTTTACTATGATTTTAGTAGTTTAGTGCTAGACTTATTTTACCATAGATAGTAGGATTTTTCCACAGATTGGGGAAAAGAATCCACAATGTTAGCAGTATTTATCCACAGGTTGGGGATAAATAGAAAAATCCTTGATTTAGTGGGCTTTTTGATAAAAAAATTGGTGGATAAATTTGTGGGTTGAGAAAATAAAAGAACAGCCTTATTTCAGGCTGTTAATAATTCTATCGTATTCTTCTTGACTTGAAAAGGAGATAATAATCTTTCCAGTATCTTTTTTTGAAAGTTTAATTTCTACACTTAAACCGAGTAGTTTTTTTAATTTATTTTCTTCATCTTTGATGAAAGAATCACTTTTTTTTTGCTTCTTGTGTTTTTTATCTGTAAGAAGTGCTTCTAATTTTCTCACAGAGATGTCTTCATTTTTGATTAGTTGAAAAAAATAATCTTGTTGCTCTTTGTCCAAACCAACTAGTGAACGTGCATGAGCTTGAGAAATTTTTCCATTTTCTACTTCATCTAAAATATATTCTGGTAGGGAAAGCAAACGAATAAAATTAGTGATATAAGGACGAGATTTCCCCATTTTATCCGCTATCTCAGTGTGAGTAAATCCTTTTTCTACTAAAGATTCGTAGGCGCGTGCTTCTTCAACAGGATTTAAATTTTCTCTCTGCAAATTCTCAATGATTGACTGAATCATCATTTCCTGATCTGAGAGGTGCTTTACAACGGCTGGAATAGAGGTCATACCAGCCAAGAGAGAAGCCCGATATCGTCTCTCTCCTGCAAGGATTTCATAACCAAGTACAGGAGATTGACGAACGATGATTGGTTGGATGAGCCCATTTTCTTTGATTGACTGAGCTAATTCCTTTAGTTTATCTGCATCAAATTCTTTTCGAGGTTGGTAAGGATTCTTTTGTATTTCAGAGATAGAAATCATTTCAAATTTTTCCATGATTCTACACTAACATATCTTTTACTTTCTGTAAAGTTTTCTTTACACTGATGTCAATTAAGACTCTAAATCAGCAGAATTCTTATCTAGTTTAATTGAGGTTGTTTCCTCCTTACCGTTACGGTAGTAGGTTACTTTGATAGTATCTCCGATAGCATGATTATAAAGAGCGTGTTGTAGGTCTGTTGATGAGGCAATCTCTTTGTCGTCAACTTTGGTAATGACATCGTATTTTTGAAGATGTCCATTTGCTGGCATATTGTTTTGAACAGATCGAACAACTACACCTGAAGTGAGGCCACTTGGAATGTTAAGTTTTCTAAGATCACTAGCTCCAACATTTGACAGATTGACCATTTGAATTCCAAGAGCTGGACGAGTCACTTTACCATCACTTTCAAGCTGTTTAATGATATTTTGTGCATCGTTTGAAGGAATTGCAAAACCAAGACCTTCTACAGATGTTCCACCATTACTTGCAATTTTACTTGATGTAATACCAATTACTTGACCTTGAATGTTTACAAGTGGACCACCAGAATTACCTGGGTTAATAGCAGTGTCTGTTTGAATAGCTTTTGTAGAAATAGCTTGACCATCTTCAGATTTTAGAGAAACATTTCGATTAAGACTTGAAATAATCCCCTGTGTAACTGTATTAGCATATTCTGAACCTAGAGGACTACCGATAGCAATCGCTGTTTCTCCAACACTAAGTTGACTTGAATCCCCAAATTCTGCTACTGTTGTAACTTTTTCTGAAGAAATTTTAACGACAGCAATATCAGAGAAAGTATCAGATCCGACAATTTCACCAGGAACCTTGGTACCATCTGCTAAGCGGATATCAACTTTTGAAGCTCCATTGATAACGTGAGTATTAGTTACAAGATAGGCATCTTTATCATCTTTTTTATAGATAACACCTGATCCCTCACTCGCGATTTGTTGATTGTCTGAATCAGAATTAGTTTCATCACCATTAAATACACTACTTTGTCTACTGCTGGAAGAAGAATAAGTAATGATTGAGACAACAGCATCCTTAACTTTATTTACTGCTTGAGTGGTTGAATTTTCATTCTTATAGGATGTTTGAGTGACAGTGCCAGAATTATTATTTGTAGCTTGATTTCCTTGTTTTTGATAAAGTTGTAATGTTACGAAACTTCCTAAGGCACCACTTAAAAATCCTATTAGAATGATTGCAAGAACTTTAACTCCTTTTTTGTAAAATTTTTGTAAGTGTTTCATAAACGCCTCCGTTTGTTATTTATTTACACAGATTATAAACTTATTAACTTAATCCAAACTTAAAAGCTTAAAGTTTTACACAAGTTGTGGATAACTCGCTTTATTCTGTGAATTTGCTAGAAATTTAGGATGATTTTTATGTGTATAAGATGTGAAATGAAGTGTGGATATGATAGAATAGAAGAATGAAAATAAAAATTGTAACAGTGGGAAAATTAAAAGAAAAATACCTTAAAGATGGTATTGCTGAATATACCAAACGAATTTCACGTTTCGCCAAATTAGAAATGATTGAGCTCACTGATGAGAAGACACCTGACAAAGCCAGTGAATTAGAAAATCAAAAAATCTTGGAAACAGAAGGTGAAAGAATTCTTTCTAAGGTTGGAGAAAGGGACTTTGTCGTTGTACTAGCCATTGAAGGAAAAACACTCTCCTCAGAGGAATTTAGTAAGCAACTAGAGCAAGCTTCTATCAAAGGATACTCAACGCTTACTTTTATCATTGGAGGAAGTTTGGGTCTAGCTCCTGTTGTAAAAAATAGGGCCAATCTTTCTGTCAGTTTTGGACGTCTGACATTACCACATCAGTTAATGAGATTGGTTTTAGTTGAACAAATTTACCGTGCTTTTACAATTCAGCAGGGTTCTCCTTACCACAAATAGAAGATTGACTTAGCTCTTGTTTTTTGATAGAATGGTCATGTTAGGTCTCATAGCTCAGCTGGATAGAGCATTCGCCTTCTAAGCGAACGGTCGCAGGTTCGAATCCTGCTGGGATCAATTTTAGATGCGAAGCTGGGATAAATCCCAGCTTTTTTCTTAAAAAAGTGCGTTTCAGGTGCAAAAATGTACAGTTGGGAAGAATTTTTTCTTACATGGTCTTCATTTTGTATAATAGGTGTGTAAGTTAACTTACAAGAAAAAATAATACAGGAGATTTCATTATGAAAAATACAGTAAAGTTGGAACAATTTAAAGAAGTAACAGAGGCAGAATTGCAGGAGATTCGAGGTGGAGATTGGAGAATTTCAGAAACAATTCGTAATCTTATTTTTCCAAGAAGAAAGTAATGAAATAAAGGTAGAGAGTAATGGATTTATTTGGATTAGGGATAGCTATTTTTTATTTTCTCATCATTAGCAAAAGTTATGAATGGATTTGTAAAATAAATAGAAAAGAACAAATTGTTTTTTTCTGTTACACATGTATCTCAGTTTTTATACTTGAAGAAATTATTACACTAGTATTTTCTAATAGTTTTGCTTTGTCTAAATTTTTATTTCCTTTGGTTGTGTACCTTTATTTAAGAAAGTTAAAGAAGTCTGAAAAATACAAAGCTATTTTTATTAGTTTACTACTGTCTTTATTATATCACAGTACTCATACTTTTATATCCGTAACCTTATCTTCTATAACAGGAGATGAAGTAGTATTACACTATAAAAGTACATTTCTTTTAGTAGTATTGTTGATGACTTATTTTTCTATTCTAATAATAATTCGTTATTTTCATCTGGATATTAAATATTTTGATAAAGATTATCTGTATCCTTTTTTAAAAAAAGTAATAGTTGCTTTCTTTGGTTTGCATATCTTATTGTTTATTTCAGATATAGTAAGTACAACTCATCATTTAAATAGCTTCGGAAGTATTTTATCAACCATTGTTTTTATTTGCTTGTTATTGATTTTCTTTGCAATGAATTCTCACAAGGTTCAAATTGAAAAAGAGATTGCTCTAAAACAAAAGAAATTTGAACAAAAACATTTACAGACTTATACTGATGAAATTGTGGAGTTGTATAATGAAATTCGAGGTTTTCGTCATGATTATGCAGGGATGCTTGTCAGCATGCAAATGGCGATTGACAGTGGAGATTTACAAGAAATTAACAGGATTTACAATGAAGTCCTAGTAAAAGCAAATCAGAAATTGAGGTCAGAAAAATATACTTACTTTGATTTAAATAATATAGAAGATTCTGCTTTACGAAGTTTAATTGCTCAATCGATTGTCTATGCACGAAAAAATGATGTAGAGTTTACATTGGAAGTAAAGGATATCATTACTAGACTGTCAATAGATTTACTTGATCTTGTTCGTATCATGAGCATTTTATTAAATAATGCTGTTGAAGGTGCTGCAGATAGTTATTTGAAACAAATGGAAGTTGCAGTCATTAAAATGGATTTTGAAACAGTTATAGTTATCCAGAATTCATGCAAAATCACTATGACGCCTTCAGAGGACCTATTTGCCTTAGGTTTCTCTACCAAGGGAAGAAATAGAGGTCTAGGACTTAATAATGTCAAAGAGATTTTAGATAAGTATGACAACATTATTTTAGAAACAGAGATGGAAGACAACACATTTAGACAAATTATTAGATTTAAGAGGGAATTTGAATGAAAGTATTAATTTTAGAAGATGTTATTGAACATCAAGTGAGACTAGAGAGAATATTAAATGAAATCTCGGAAGAATCGAATATTCCTATTTCATATAAGACAACAGGAAAAGTTCGTGAGTTTAAGGAATATATCGAAAATGATGAAGTAAACCAGCTTTATTTCCTAGATATCGATATTCATGGAATCGAGAAAAAAGGCTTTGAAGTGGCTCAGTTTATCCGTCATCACAATCCTTATGCTATTATTGTCTTTATTACTAGCCGATCTGAATTTGCTACCTTAACGTACAAATACCAGGTATCAGCCCTAGATTTTGTTGATAAAGATATCAATGATGAATTGTTCAAAAAACGCATCGAGCAGAGTATTTTTTACACTAAGAGCATGCTGCTTGAAAACGAAGATGTTGTAGACTATTTTGATTACAACTATAAAGGAAATGATTTGAAAATTCCTTACCATGACATTTTGTATATCGAAACCACAGGAGTTTCTCATAAACTTCGGATTATTGGTAAGAATTTTGCAAAAGAATTCTATGGAACTATGACAGATATTCAGGAAAAGGACAAACATACCCAGCGATTTTATTGCTCCCATAAATCTTTCCTTGTCAATGTGGGAAATGTGAGAGAAATTGATCGAAAGAACTTAGAAGTTGTCTTTTATGAAGATCATCGTTGCCCGATTACCCGTTTGAAAGTTCGCAAACTAAAAGATATTCTAGAGAAAAAAACTAAAAAGTGATTGACAATTAGTAAGAAATTGATATAATGGTTATATCTGCTACAGATAGATGGTCCGTTGGTCAAGGGGTTAAGACACCGCCTTTTCACGGCGGTAACACGGGTTCGAATCCCGTACGGACTATTTTATCCGCCATAGCTCAGTTGGTAGTAGCGCATGACTGTTAATCATGATGTCGTAGGTTCGAGTCCTACTGGCGGAGTCAGATAAAAAGAACACCATTGGTGTTCTTTTTTTAGTTTATATCACCTAACATTTTCATAATGAAGTCTGTCATTTCTTGCGGACTTTCTTTTTTTCCGTGAGCAATCCAAGTCTGGCAAACACCAAAAAGGGCATTTGTTAGATAAATACTACTGTATTCTAATTCAATTGGATTGAGTTGTAGTTTCATAAAGCGTTTCTGAAGGTCGGTGCTAAGCATAATGTGAAGCTTATTTCTCAAGAAATTTTGGATTTCTTTTGTTCCATTTTCAGATAAGAGTGCAGCTAATAGTGGTTCAGACTCTAAATATTGAAATACTTCTAAAATAGCATCTCTTTTGTGATGAGCATGTTTTTGGAAAATATACTCAAAGGTATGAAATAACTTACTTTGGTAGAGTTCAATCATATCATACTTATCCTTGTAGTGAGTGTAAAAGCTGGAACGACTAATTCCGGCTTTTTCTGCTAACTTGACAGTAGAAATTTGATCAAAGGGCTGGTCCATCAATAATTGAACCATGGCATTTTCGATAATTCGTTTTGTTTTTAAGCGTTTGTTACTTTCTTTCATAATTCCTCCTAGTATACAAAAATAGACTATATGTCTAAAAAAGTATTTTTTACCTTGTAATTTAGATTTTTTTCTGTATAATCTATTATATCAAAATTTTAGACAATATGTTTAAAAAAGGAGGAAACATGTTTAAAGAATGGAAAGCAATATTTAAAAAACCGACCTTTATCATTGTAATGATAGGGATTTCTCTCATTCCAGCTTTATATAATATCATTTTTTTATCGTCCATGTGGGATCCATATGGTCAAGTATCGGAGTTACCTGTGGCAGTTGTCAATAAAGATAAGGAAGCTTCTTATAATGGACAGACAATGACAATTGGTGAAGACATGGTGTCTAATTTAAAAGAAAATAAGGCTTTAGATTTTCACTTTGTTAATGAAGAGGAAGGGGAAAAAGGACTAGAAGATGGTGACTACTATATGGTGGTAACATTACCAAGTGACTTATCTGAAAAAGCTACTTCTATCCTAACGAATCATCCTGAACAGATGCAGATTGATTATCAGACGTCAAGTGGGCATAGCTTTATTGCAAGTAAGATGAGTGATTCTGCAATGACGCAATTAAAACAAACCGTCTCTACGAATGTAACTGAAACATATACCAAGGCACTATTCCAAAAAATGAATGATTTGAAGTCTGGAATAAATAAAGCAGTTGATGGAAGTGAACAATTGGCTAATGGAGCCGATCAGTTGGTGACGGGAAGTCAAACGTTGACGACAAATCTTAATACTCTAGCTAATTCAACTGTAACTTTTTCAAATGGAGCGGATCAATTTACAAAAGGCTTATCTAGCTATGTGTCTGCTATAGAGCAATTACATATTGGTTTAGGAACTTTTAATAGTGGTTTACAAAGTTATACAAATGCTGTCTCACAAGTTGACACTGGACTTGGTCAATTAGCTTCAAAAACTCCTGAGTTGGTGACAGGTGTAAATCAGCTAAATACAGGTATAAAGTCTTATACAGGTGGCGTTTCACAACTGGATACAGGTCTCAATCAATTTTCAGTTGGTGTAAATGTATATACAAGTAGTGTGAAAGAACTTTCTAACGGAACAAGTCAATTATCCAATCAATCAGATACACTAAGAGATGGAATGGAGCAATTAAATACTGGTATTAAAGAAATTTCAAGCCAATTAGAGTCCTCATCTCAACAAAATGAAGAAATAGCGCAATTGGCAACAAGTTTAGGAGAACTAAATAAAACACTACAAGCTCTGACAATATCAGATAATACTCAACTGAAAAGTATATTGTCAGAAGCTTTACCAAATCTAACAACTCTTGCACAGGATATTGTGACCAAAAGTCAGACAGAACAAGAGAAAACTCTTGCTAACCTTCAATCAACAGCTACTTATCAATCTCTTACAGAGGAACAAAAGAAAGAACTGACAGAAGCTATTTCTAAAAATTCTAATTCTACTATTGAGTCAGCAAAAACAATTTTAACGACAGTAGGAGGATTGAAAGAAAGTATAGAGAATTCAGAACAACAAGTATCTAATTTATCTGATGTGCAGACGAAAGCAAATCAACTCTTACCTGCAGCATCTAGCTCCTTGACAACATTGTCAAATGGATTTACAAAATTTCAAACTACTGTAGACAATCAGTTAGTTCCTGGAAGTCAGTCAATTGAAAAGGGAGTTGTAAACTATACTAAAGTACTGGATACTATTTCTATAGGTGCTAATCAACTAAGTGAAAAGAATGCAAGTTTAACAACTAGTCTGGATCAATTAGTTTCTGGATCAAGTAAGTTGACAGAAAATACATCAAGCTTGACAGCTGGAGTAGATGCGTTAGCTGGAAAAACTCCAGAATTAGTATCAGGTATAGAAAGCTTGTCAACTGGTTCTGCTCAATTGAATAATAAGAGCCCAGAGCTGATAGCAGGTCTTACCACATTACAATTTGGCTCTGGTCAATTAACAGACAAATCAACACAGTTACTTTCTGCAGCATCCCAACTAGGAAGTGGCGCTATGAAGATTGCAGATGGTGCTGGAAAACTAGCAGATGGTGGAACAACCTTAACCTCTAGTCTTGAAGATTTACAGACAGGAGTTGATTCATTAGGACAAGGACTAGGCAATGCGAATAATCAACTCAAATCAGCTTCAACAGAATCTAAAAATGCAGAAACATTATCTGAACCTCTAGTTCTCTCAAAAACAGATAACGACCAAGTTCCTGTAAATGGGATTGCCATGGCTCCTTATATGATATCAGTTGCTCTTTTTGTTGCTGCTATATCTACCAATATGATTTTTGCTAAGTTGCCTTCTGGACGTCATCCAGAGAGTCGTTGGGCTTGGTTGAAGTCTCGTTCTGAAATAAATGGGATTATAGCTGTTTTAGCAGGTGTTTTAGTTTATGGAGGTGTCCATCTTATTGGATTGACTGCGAACCATGAGATGAGGACCTTGATTCTGATTATAATCACAAGTTTAGCATTCATGTCTATGGTTACAGCTTTAACAACTTGGAATAGCCGTTTAGGAGCATTCTTCTCTCTTGTTTTACTATTATTACAGTTAGCATCAAGTGCGGGGACCTATCCTCTTGCATTGACAAATGATTTCTTCAAAGGTATCAATCCTTGGTTACCAATGAGTTACTCTGTATCAGGTTTACGACAAACAATCTCTATGACAGGAAATATTCATCACCAAGTGATTTTCCTTATTATAACACTAGCTTTCTTTACAGCTTTAGGTATTCTAGCTTATCAACCTAAGAAAATGGAAGAAGATTAAAAAGATTGACCAATTCTTTGGTCAATCTTTTTCAGTCTTAGATAAATTTTGTCTGTGATTATAGATCCCAAAAAGAATAAGGGCAGTTACTGAGCAGACTGCTCCAATAACAAAACCATTGGGAATGAAGGAAAGCGTAATGGTTCCTTTTCCTTTTGGAACATCAACCTTCATAAAACCAGTCTGAGCCTGCTTGATTTCAAGTTTTTTCCCATCTTGGTATGCAGACCAACCTTTGTCATAAGGAATAGTGAAGAAAATAGAGGTATCTTGTTTTACTTCATATGTAGCAAAGACTTTATTTTTAGAGGTGGATACTTCTACAGGTTGTTCTTTAATTTTTTGGATTGCTTCAGTAAGAGCCTGAGTATCTAAACGATAGAAGGTTGGAGATTCAAATGACACCTGAGAATTTCCAGGGAAACTAACACTGATATTGAAAGTTTTTTGTTCCTCAGTATAACCCAAATTAAAGAAATTAAAAGCATTGTCAGTTGTAAAAGTCTTCTTTTCACCATTGACAAGGATATCAACTTTCTTTTGCTTATCGTTTGTAAAATGAAGATTTGAAAAAGAGAGATATACTTGACTATTTTGAGGAACCTCAATTTGATAATCAATCTTTGCATCTTCATTCGCAGAACCTGTGATGCTGGTTAAACCTTCAGAATTATCTGTTTTATCATATGTTATTTGGGAGAAGTAATCTAAGTTGAGATTAGCAAGCTGGTTTATAAATAAAGCCTGATTATCTAGAGTGTGATTGTTAAAGTTTACATCAGTGTAAATAGATTGAGTGGCAAAGGCAATGGGTAAAGAGAGTTGATTTTTATATAAGGTTAAATGATCCTTTTGATAAATCTCTTGAAAGCCATACTTATCAAGTGAAGTTTCAGAAATATTGTACTGGATTCCAAATAAACTGTCTGCTAAAAGGCTGTTATTTGCATAACGGAGATTGAGGTTGGTTCCAGAGGATTTGAATCCCAGTTTATCTAAACTAGTGCTAGCTGAGCGATTTCGTACAGACGAAAATTGAGAGATTCCATTGTAGTTAAATTTCATACTGTCATTTCCAGTCTGAATTTGCAGTTTTTCAGTACGTGTAAATGGATTGTCAATTTGGGTTAGAATGGATTCCATAGCGGTGATATCTCTATTATAGGCGTTACGAGAAGCAAAGGCCCATTCTTTAGCTATTCCTTCCATTTGAGATGAAGCATTTAAGCTTATCTCAGCTGTTATAAATAAAGACAAAAGGATTGCAAATAGATTTACAGAGATAAATTTTTTAATGACTGTAAGAAGTAAAAGAGCATAAACTAGTAGAAATTCAAGAGTGAGTAGGATATTCAAATCAGTTAAAAAAGAATAGTGTGATTTAAAATAGACAGTAGCCAAAAATCCTGTTAGTACAAGAAAAAGTGAGACAAATAGATTCCAGAGTTTCAGTTCTTTCAGGCGATTTAAGACTTCTGCTGTAGTATAAATTAACAGAGTAGAAAAGATCCAAGCATAGCGATGTAAAAACATATTTGGGGTATGCATCCCTTGCCAAAATAAATCGAGGGCCTCTATATAAAAGCTTGTTATTAAAAAAGTGAAAAAAATTGCATAGGTAAGTTTCACGTGAAACTTTATGGATTTTATTGTGAAAAATAGAATGGTCAAAATAAAAGGAAGCAATCCAACAAAAATCATTGGTATAGATCCATACTTAGTTGTATCAAAAGATCCAATGAATTGTTTTGCGAAAATATCCAGATACCAGCTACTATCTGTTTTTAATTTTGTGATGGCAGTTAACTTCTCCCCATGAGTTTGTAAATCAAACAGTGTAGGAAGAGTCATAATCAAACTAGCCATTCCAGCTAAAAAGGAGGTAACAACAAAATCAAGAAAAGATGATTTTCGAGTTTTAAAGTCCCAAGAAATTTGGCAGAGATACCAGAAAATAAGAAACAATGCTGTCATATACCCAAAATAATAATTTTGAATAAATAAGATTGACAAACTTGTAAAGTATAGTAGGCGCTTCTTTTGTGTTATAAGTAGGTGTAAACCAGTTATAATTAAAGGAATCAAGATAAAAACATCTAACCAGGTTTTTATCTCTAACTGACTGACAGTGAAGCTCATTAAAGCATAGGAAGTAGATAAGGTAAGTTTTAAAAATTTTGGGATATCTTTAAATAATCTATTCAAACTAAAGAATGTTGACAGACCAATCAATCCAAATTTTAAGAGAGTGGTCAGATAGACAGCATCTGGCATATTTGACAGATTAAAAAAGTAAACAAGGGGTGAAAGAAAACTACCCAAGTAATAACTAGATAGAGCATAGAAATTCAGTCCGAGACCACTTGTAAAGGTGTAAAACAAACTACCATTTCCATGTAGAATATTCCGTAAAGCCACATCAAAAATAACGTATTGATGAAAACCATCTCCTAATAGTGGAGATGTATCGCTATTCCAGTAGATACCTTGAGTTAGGTATACTCCAGTCATAATTACTAAAGGAATGATGAAAGAAACAAAATAGGTCCAATATGTTTTAAAAAATGATTTCATGTTACCTCGTAGAATGATAGAAAACTCAGTTGGTTACCCCAACTGAGTTTTGAAGTCTTATTTAGTCTTTCCAAAGTTCTTTAACTTTTGCTTGTACTTCTGCATTTTCTAGGAATTCATCATAGGTTTCATCAATACGATCAATGACGCCATTCTTAGACAAAACAATAATATGGTTTGCTAAAGTTTGAATGAACTCGTGATCATGACTAGCAAAGATGATTGATTCTTTAAAGTTTTTCAATCCATCGTTCAAGCTTGAGATAGATTCCAAGTCCAAGTGGTTTGTTGGATCATCAAGTACAAGGACATTTGATTTCAAGAGCATGAGTTTTGAAAGCATGACACGTACTTTTTCTCCCCCTGACAAGACATTTACAGGTTTGTTAACCTCGTCTCCAGAGAAGAGCATACGACCAAGAAAACCACGTAAGAAGGTATTGTCATCTTCTTCTTTACTTGCAAATTGACGCAACCAGTCAAGGATTGACTCTCCTCCTGCAAAATCAGCTGAGTTGTCTTTTGGCAAGTAAGAACGGCTAGTAGTAACTCCCCACTTGACAGTTCCTTCATAGTCGATGTCACCCATAATTGCACGAATTAATGCAGTCGTTTGAATGTCATTTTGTCCAATAAGAGCTGTCTTATCACCTGGACGCAAGATGAAACTAATATTGTCTAGGATAGTTTCACCATCAATCTTTACAGTTAGATTTTCTACTGTCAAGAGATCATTACCAATCTCACGTTCTGCTTTAAAGTTGATAAATGGGTATTTACGACTAGAAGGAACAATCTCTTCTAATTCAATCTTGTCAAGCATTTTTTTACGAGACGTTGCTTGTCTTGACTTAGAAGCGTTGGCAGAGAAGCGAGCAACGAATTCTTGCAATTGCTTAATTTTTTCTTCTGCCTTGGCATTACGGTCTGCTAGCAATTTAGCAGCGAGTTCAGAAGATTCCTTCCAGAAGTCATAGTTTCCGACATAGAGTTTGATTTTTCCAAAGTCAAGGTCGGCCATGTGGGTACATACTTTGTTTAAGAAATGACGGTCGTGGGATACTACGATAACAGTGTTATCAAAATCAATCAAGAAGTCTTCTAGCCAAGTAATAGACTGGATATCCAAACCGTTGGTTGGCTCGTCCAAGAGAAGAACGTCTGGTTTGCCAAAAAGTGCTTTGGCAAGGAGAACCTTCACTTTTTCACCATTGGCCAATTCGCTCATGTTTTGATAGTGCAATTCTTCTGGAATGTTTAGGTTTTGAAGTAGTTGAGACGCTTCACTTTCTGCTTCCCAACCTCCAAGTTCAGCAAATTCACCTTCGAGTTCGGCTGCACGAACACCATCTTCATCTGAAAAATCTTCCTTCATGTAAATGGCATCTTTTTCTTTCATGATGTTGTAAAGTTTTTCATTTCCCATAATGACGACATCAATAACTCGTTCATCTTCATAGTCAAAATGATTTTGACGGAGAACAGAGAGACGTTCATCTGGACCAAGAGAGATGTGACCAGTTGTTGGCTCGATATCACCAGCTAAGATTTTTAAGAATGTAGACTTCCCAGCACCATTAGCACCAATCAATCCGTATGTATTTCCTTCTGTAAATTTGATATTGACATCATCAAAAAGTTTGCGATCACTAAAACGTAGTGAAACATCAGATACTGTAAGCAATGTTTTTCTCCTATAATATGTAATATATTTATTCTACTAGAAAAGAGAGAAATATTCAAATTTTTCTTTGTCAATTTTATGTCAATTAAGTTTACAGAGTTATTTACAATGAGTTAGTTGTTTGATTTAAATAATTTTCTGTTATTTTAACAAAAAAATGCTATAATTGAAGAGACCATTTCGAAGGAGAAAAAAATGACGAAACCCATTATTTTAACAGGAGATCGCCCAACAGGAAAACTGCATATTGGACATTATGTTGGGAGTTTAAAAAATAGAGTATTACTACAGGAAGAAGACAAGTATGAGATGTTTGTTTTTTTGGCGGACCAACAAGCATTGACAGATCACGCCAAAGACCCTCAAACGATTGTAGAATCTATTGGGAATGTTGCCTTAGATTACCTAGCAGTTGGACTAGATCCAAGTAAATCAACTATCTTTATTCAAAGCCAAATTCCAGAGTTGGCTGAATTATCTATGTACTATATGAATTTGGTGTCACTAGCTCGTTTGGAACGGAATCCGACAGTAAAAACAGAGATTGCTCAGAAAGGGTTTGGAGAAAGTATTCCGACAGGATTTTTGGTTTATCCGATTGCGCAAGCAGCAGATATTACTGCCTTCAAGGCTAATTATGTTCCTGTTGGGACAGATCAGAAACCAATGATTGAGCAAACTCGTGAGATTGTTCGTTCCTTTAATCATGCTTATAATTGTGAGGTCTTGGTGGAGCCGGAAGGTATTTATCCAGAAAATGAGAGAGCAGGACGTTTGCCTGGTTTAGATGGAAATGCTAAAATGTCTAAATCCCTTAATAATGGTATTTATCTAGCAGATGATGCGGATACGTTGCGTAAAAAAGTCATGAGCATGTATACTGATCCGGATCATATTCGAGTGGAGGATCCAGGTAAGATTGAAGGAAATATGGTTTTCCATTATCTAGATGTGTTTGGTCGTCCAGAAGATGCTCAAGAAATTGTGAATATGAAAGAGCATTATCAACGTGGAGGTCTTGGTGATGTAAAGACGAAACGCTATCTACTTGAAATATTAGAACGGGAACTTGGCCCTATTCGTGAGCGTCGTATCGAATTTGCTCAGGATATGGGGGAAGTGTATAATATGCTTCAAAAAGGTAGTGAAAAAGCGCGTGAGGTTGCGGGGCAAACTTTATCTGAAGTTAAGAAAGCAATGGGACTAAATTATTTTAAATAATAGATAAAATATGAATCGTAAAACTATCTCTTCCATAGGTTCACAGGGATAGTTTTTTTATGATTTCTACCATAAATATAATTGACAAATTTTCATAGAATGGTATGATAGATACAATACAAAAAGAGTCAAGCTCAAAAAGAAAGAAAAGAGGAAACTTCAATGTCTAATTGGGATACTAAATTTTTAAAAAAAGGTTTTACCTTTGATGATGTATTGCTCATTCCAGCAGAAAGTCATGTGTTGCCTAATGATGCAGATTTAACAACAAAATTGGCAGATAATCTGACTTTAAATATCCCAATTATAACAGCCGCAATGGATACAGTCACAGAAAGTCAAATGGCTATTGCTATTGCTCGTGCGGGTGGTCTTGGAGTAATCCATAAAAATATGTCTATTGCGCAACAGGCGGATGAAGTTCGCAAGGTAAAACGTTCTGAAAATGGTGTTATTATTGATCCATTCTTCTTGACTCCAGAACATACCATTGCTGAGGCAGACGAACTGATGGGACGTTACCGTATCAGTGGTGTTCCAGTTGTAGAAACACTTGAAAATCGTAAATTGGTTGGTATTCTAACAAACCGAGATCTTCGATTTATTTCAGATTACAATCAACCAATCTCAAACCATATGACCAGTGAAAATCTTGTCACTGCCCCTGTTGGTACAGATCTTGCAACAGCTGAACATATTCTTCAAGAACACCGTATTGAAAAACTTCCTTTGGTTGACGAAGAAGGCCGTCTTTCTGGCTTGATTACTATTAAGGATATTGAAAAAGTTATTGAGTTTCCAAATGCTGCCAAAGATGAATTTGGTCGTCTTCTAGTTGCTGGTGCGGTGGGTGTCACTTCAGATACATTTGAACGTGCAGAGGCTCTCTTTGAAGCAGGGGCTGACGCAATTGTTATTGATACTGCACATGGTCACTCTGCTGGGGTTCTACGTAAAATTGCTGAAATTCGTGCTCACTTCCCAGATCGCACTTTGATTGCTGGTAATATTGCAACTGCAGAAGGTGCGCGTGCTCTTTATGATGCGGGTGTGGATGTTGTCAAAGTTGGGATTGGACCAGGTTCTATCTGTACTACTCGTGTGATTGCAGGTGTGGGTGTCCCACAAGTGACAGCAATTTATGATGCGGCAGCAGTTGCGCGCGAATATGGAAAAACGATTATTGCTGATGGTGGAATCAAGTATTCTGGAGATATTGTAAAAGCCCTTGCTGCAGGTGGAAATGCAGTTATGCTTGGTTCAATGTTTGCTGGAACAGATGAAGCACCAGGTGAAACTGAAATTTTCCAAGGACGTAAGTTTAAGACTTACCGTGGTATGGGATCAATCGCTGCAATGAAGAAAGGTTCAAGCGACCGTTACTTCCAAGGTTCTGTCAATGAAGCAAACAAACTCGTTCCAGAAGGAATTGAAGGCCGTGTTGCCTATAAAGGCGCAGCAGCTGATATTGTCTTCCAAATGCTTGGTGGTATTCGCTCTGGTATGGGTTACTGTGGTGCAGCTAACCTTAAAGAATTGCACGACAACGCTCAATTTATTGAAATGTCTGGGGCTGGTCTAAAAGAAAGCCATCCTCATGATGTACAAATTACTAATGAAGCACCAAACTACTCTATGTAAGAAGTAAAAAAGAACTCCTAATTTTCAGGAGTTCTTTTTTGTTTACAAAGTTGTCAAGTTTGATTTACAGAAATTTTACCGTTTTGAATATTGAAGATACTAAGATTTTCTGGCAAGTTTTGTAAGTGGTCTAAACTTGTTGTTGTAATAAAGGTTTGGATAGATTGAGAAATGGTTTCTAGTAATTTTAGTTGACGTGTATTGTCAAGTTCGCTCATAACATCATCAAGCAGTAGTATCGGAGACTCATTGGTAATACTTTCCATTAGCTCAATCTCTGCTAGTTTGATAGAAAGTACAAGACTTCGATGTTGACCTTGGCTTCCAAAACTAGCGTCCATACCATTGATATAGAAAGTAATGTCATCTCGATGAGGGCCGACACCAGTATTCTTTTTAAATAAGTCTCTGGATCTGCTTTTCTCCAAAGCAATTTTAAAGGAACTTGTTAGCTGTTCTTCATCAGTGAAGTTGACAGATGATTGATAAGATATTGACAACCCTTCTGAATGATTTGAAATTTCTAAGTGTTTTTTTTGACCAAATTTCTCTAGGTCCTTGATGAATTTTATACGATGTTTTATGACTCGACAACCATACTCTACTAACTGATCATCTAATACTGACAGAAATGTTTCATCAATCTTCTGACTGGATTTTAGGTAAGTATTTCTTTGCTTGAGTATATGGTTATAGTTTGACAAGTCTGACAAGTAGATTGGTTTAATTTGTCCCAGTTCAATGTCTATAAATTTTCGACGGACAGAAGGTGCTCCCTTAATTAGCTGGAGATCTTCAGGTGCGAAGAGGACAACATTCATATGTCCGATGTAGTCTGATAGGCGAGCTTGTTTTAAGTGATTGACCTTAGTCACACGCCCTTTTGGTGTTAAATTAATTTCTAGAGGGATAGAGCTTGTTTTTTTCTGTAGCAAGCCAGAAAGACGGAGTTGCTCGTTATCAAAATGAATGAGATTTTTATCTGTACGAGTCCGATGACTACGTGTCAAGGCCAAGAAATAGATTGCTTCTAGAATATTGGTTTTTCCTTGTGCATTTTGACCTAGAAAGACGTTTAATTTTGGATTGAAATCAATTTTTGCCTCTTTGTAGTTTCGAAAGGTTTTAATTGCTAAATGTTGGAGCCACATGGTTATCTTCCTGGAAAACGTGGAGCTTGTTTGGTTTTAGGCGATGAAGAAGTTTTTTGTTTTTCTTTCTTGACACCTTTATTCATCTCTTTGACAAGTTTAGCAATTCGCTCTTTCTCAATCTTATCTGCTTGATATTCTTCTTGCTCTTTTAAACTTGGTTTTGTCAAGGTGATGTCAATCTTTAAATCAGGAATGTCAATCGTATCTCCAACACGAATTTTTTTCCCACGTCTATTTTCTAATTCACCATTAAAGTAAACTTGATGCTCCATTAGAAAGGATTTAATAGCACCGCCGCTTTGTGTAATTCCAAGCTCTTTTAGGAGGGCTTGGAGCGTAATAAATTCTTCAAATAATTTGTATTCCATAATTCACCTCAATCTTTGGTATTATACCATATTTTCTTTGAAATAGCTGAAGGAAAGTTAGCTGAAATGAAAACGGTTTTACTTTTTAAAGCTATAAAGAGAACAAGAAAAATTTTGATTTTCGTGGTATAATAGAACTCTATATGTAAGGAGGTAAGGTATGGAATTAGTGCCTGGAATCTCAGCACATTTTGTTCAATCCAAAAAGTTTAAAACAAATAAAATCACTATTCGTTTTACTGCTCCCTTATCTCTTGAGACAATAGCAGGGCGCATGTTGAGCGCGAGTATGTTGGAGACGGCAAATCAAGTTTACCCAACATCTCAAGTATTTCGCAGATACTTGGCAAGTTTATATGGAACAGATATTTCCACAAGTTCTTATCGTAGGGGACAGGCACATATTCTTGACTTAACGTTTACCTATGTGAGGGATGATTTTTTAAGTAAAAAGAATGTATTGACTTCTCGAATTTTGGAATTGGTGAAACAGACTTTATTTGCTCCCTTAGTTCAAGATGGTGCTTTTGAGCCAGCTTTATTTGAAATTGAAAGAAAACAGTTGTTGGCTAGTTTAGCTACTGACATGGATGATTCATTTTATTTTGCGCATAAGGAGTTGGATAGCTTGTTCTTCCATGATGAGCGTCTTCAATTGAGATACAGTGATTTACGAAATAGCATTTCAAATGAGTCTCCAGAAAGTAGCTACACTTGCTTTCAAGATGCTCTGAAAAATGATCGAATTGATTTCTTTTTCATAGGTGATTTTAATGAAGTAGAAATTACAGAATCGCTGAAGTCATTACCCTTTACAGTTAGAGAGAATGGCGTCACTATCCAGTACCATCAATCTTATTCGAATGTCTTAAGAGAGGGAATGGTTCAGAGGAATGTTGGGCAATCTATTTTGGAATTAGGCTATCATTCTCCTGTAAAATATGGTGATGATGAACATTTGCCTATGCTTGTTATGAATGGTTTGTTGGGTGAATTTGCACATTCGAAACTTTTTACAAACGTTCGTGAAAATGCTGGAATAGCCTACACAGTCTCTAGTCAACTGGATTTGTTTAGTGGTCTGTTAAGGATGTATGCGGGGATTGATAGAGAAAATCGAAATCAGGCTAGAAAAATGATGAATCATCAATTGCTAGATTTGAAAAAGGGTAACTTTACAGATTTTGAACTTGAACAAACTAAGGAGATGATTCGACGATCTTTGTTGATGGATCAAGATAATCAACAGACCCTAGTTGAAAGAGTCTATTTGAATGCTCTATTGGGGAAATCAAGCTTCGATATTGATCGATTGGTGGCAAAATTAGAGAATGTTGATAAAGAAGCTGTATGTAAAGCTGCCAACAGTTTGAAGTTACAAGCGATTTACTTTATGGAAGGAGTAGAATGACAAAGGTTGCTTTTGAAGAAAAATACTATCCTGCTGTAAAGGAAACAGTCTACAAAACACAATTGTCAAATGGATTGACAGTTTCTTTACTCCCTAAGCAAGATTTCAATGAGGTTTATGGGATTGTAACGGTTCAATTTGGTTCTGTAGATGCAAATTATACAAGCTTGGAAAAAGGTTTACGTCATCATCCAGCAGGAATTGCACATTTTCTTGAACATAAATTGTTTGAAAGAGAAAATTCTGAGGATATAATGGCTGCTTTTACTCGATTAGGTGCAGACAGTAATGCCTTTACAAGCTTTACTAAGACCAGCTATCTTTTTTCAACAATTGACCATTTATTAGAGAATTTAGATTTGCTAGATGAGTTAGTTGGAGATGTTCATTTCACAGAAGAGTCTGTTTTGAGGGAGCAGAATATTATCCAGCAAGAACGAGAAATGTACCAAGATGATCCAGACTCACGTTTGTTTTTTGCAACATTAGCCAACCTTTATCCTGATACTCCTTTAGCAACAGATATTGTTGGAAGTGAAAAATCAATTTCTGAGATTCGAATTTCAAATTTAAAAGAGAACTTTACAGACTTTTATAAACCTGTCAACATGTCACTGTTTTTAGTTGGAAATATTGATGCAAAAGTTGTTGAGGAATACTTTTCGAAAAAGGAAAAGAAAACTTTAGAACAGTTTACAGTTACAAAAGAGAAGCTACCTTTGCAACCTGTGAAGCAAACAGATAGCCTTCGGATGGAAGTTTCTTCACCCAAACTTGCTGTTGCGATTAGAGGTAACGGGCAAATAACAGAAGCTGAGTCTTATCGTCACAATATTTTATTGAAATTACTATTTACGATGATGTTTGGTTGGACTTCTGACCGTTTTCAAAGGTTATATGAGACTGGGAAGTTAGATGCGTCATTGTCGCTTGAGGTCGAAGTCAACAGTCGCTTTCATTTTGTGATATTGACAATGGACACCAAAGAGCCTGTTTCTCTGTCGCATCAATTTCGTAAAGCGATTCGTCAGTTTAGTAATGACGCGGATATTACCGAGGAACATTTAGATCTTGTTAAGAGTGAGATGTTTGGGGAGTTTTTCAGCAGTATGAACTCCTTGGAGTTTATTGCAACTCAATACGATCCGATGGATCGCGGAGAAACAATTTTTGATTTTCCGAAAATTTTACAGGAGATTACTTTGGAGGATGTTCTAGAAGCTGGACATCGTTTGATTGATAATGGTGATCTAGTTGATTTTACAATCTTTCCAGCTTAAAAGATGATTAATACTAGAAAGAAGGAATGGTACGTATGAGAAAAAAAACAATTGGCGAGGTTCTACGTTTAGCTAGAATTAACCAGGGATTGAGTTTAGAAGAATTGCAGGAAAAAACTGAAATTCAGTTGCATTTTCTAGAAGCCATGGAGGCAGATGATTTCGATTTACTTCCTAGTACCTTCTACGCTCGTTCTTTTTTAAGAAAATATGCCTGGGCAGTAGAGTTGGATGAGAGAATTGTTCTGGACGCCTATGATTCAGGTAGTATGATCACTTATGAAGAGGTAGATGTCGATGAAGAAGACTTGTCTGGTCGCAGACGATCAAATAAGAAAAAAACGTCTTATCTCCCCTTGTTTTATTTCGTTCTATTTGCTTTGTCAATTTTAATTTTTGTCACTTACTATGTTTGGAACTACATCCAAACTCAGCCAAGTCCTTCTTCAGCTAATTATAGCGTTGTGAACTCGACTAGTTCAACAACCTCATCTAGTTCATCTTCTAGTAGTCAGTCGTCTAGCTCGTCTTCTACTACGGAATCAACTATTACAGTGTCAGGCGAAGGAAACCGCATTGAAGCTCGGTATAAAACGAGTAAGGAAACCGCTACTGTTCAACTGGCAGTATCAGATGCAACTAGTTGGGTAAGTGTTTCAGGAAGTGAGCTGGAGGGTGGTGTGACACTGTCCGCAGACAATAAGAATGCAAAAACAACAGTTTCAACTAAGAATCCCGTTACTATTACTTTAGGTGTAGTGAAGGGAGTTACTGTGACTGTGGACAATCAAACAATCGATACCTCGAAGCTGACAACTCAGACTGGAACTGTAACACTTACATTCACTACAGATTAAGGAAGAACCAATGAAAAAAGAACAAATCCCTAATGTATTAACAATTGGTAGAATTCTCTTTATACCTCTCTTTATTCTTATTTTGACTTTGGACCATTCACAAGGCAGTCATTTGCTGGCAGCGATCATCTTTGCAGTTGCTAGTATAACGGATTATCTTGATGGCTACCTTGCTCGTAAATGGAATGTAGTCAGCAACTTTGGAAAGTTTGCTGATCCGATGGCCGATAAGCTGTTGGTTATGTCAGCTTTTATCATGTTGATTGAGTTAGGTATGGCTCCAGCTTGGGTTGTTGCTATTATCATCTGTCGTGAACTCGCTGTGACAGGCCTACGTCTGTTGCTCGTTGAGACAGGAGGAACGGTTCTTGCGGCAGCGATGCCTGGGAAAATCAAGACCTTTAGTCAAATGTTTGCCATTATCTTTTTGCTCTTACATTGGAATTTAATTGGTCAGCTGTTGCTTTATATAGCTTTGTTTTTCACTATCTACTCTGGCTATGATTATTTCAAGGGTAGCGCTCATATATTCAAAGGGACATTTGGTTCAAAATGAAATCGATTATTGAAGTAAAAGATCTGTCTTTTCGTTACAAGGAAGATCAGGATCAATATGATGTTAATAATGTCTCGTTTCACGTGAAACGGGGAGAATGGCTTTCGATTGTAGGTCATAATGGGAGTGGAAAATCGACAACTATCCGTTTGATTGATGGATTGCTTGAAGCAGAGTCTGGGGAAATCTGGATTGATGGGCAATTGCTGTCCCCTGAGAATGTTTGGGACTTGCGTCGTCAAATTGGTATGGTTTTTCAAAATCCAGATAACCAATTTGTGGGGGCAACTGTTGAAGATGATGTCGCCTTTGGATTAGAAAATCAGGGACTTCCTCGAGAAGAAATGAAGAAGAGAGTGGCTGAATCTTTGGAGTTGGTAGGTATGCTGGACTTTAAGAAGAGAGAACCAGCTCGTTTATCTGGTGGACAAAAACAACGGGTGGCTATTGCAGGAGTTGTTGCCTTGAGACCTGCTATTTTAATTCTGGACGAGGCTACAAGTATGTTGGATCCCGAGGGACGAAGAGAACTGATTCAGACAGTTCAAGAGATTCGAAAAGACCACCAGATGACAGTCGTCTCCATTACACATGATTTAGAGGAAGTTGCGATGAGTGACCGTGTCTTGGTCATGAAAAAAGGCCAAGTGGAGTCAACTAGCAGCCCCAGAGAACTTTTTTCTCGGGATGACCTTGACAAGATAGGGTTAGATGAGCCTTTTTCTAATCAATTGAGAGAATCTTTGAGAGAGACTGGTTATCAGTTGCCGGATGGCTATTTGACAGAAGGAGAGCTAGAGGACAAGTTATGGGAATTACTCTAGAAAATGTGAGCTTTACCTATCAAGAGGGGACTCCCCTATCTTCATCAGCCTTGACTGATGTTTCTTTGACGATTGAGGATGGTTCCTATACAGCTTTAGTAGGGCACACAGGTAGTGGGAAATCAACGATTTTACAGCTTTTAAATGGCCTATTGGTACCAAGTAAGGGTTCTGTTCGAGTTTTCGATACTGTCATTACCCCTACATCAACCAATAAAGAAATTCGTCAGATTCGAAAGCAAGTTGGTCTAGTGTTTCAATTTGCTGAAAACCAGATTTTCGAAGAGACTGTTTTGAAAGATGTTGCATTTGGACCGCAAAATTTTGGAGTTTCTGAGGAAGATGCCAAGAAAATTGCGCGTGAAAAGTTAGCCTTGGTGGGCATCGATGAGTCACTCTTTGAGCGCAGTCCTTTTGAACTTTCTGGTGGCCAAATGAGACGTGTGGCTATAGCAGGTATGCTAGCCATGGAGCCAACTGTCTTGGTTTTGGATGAGCCAACAGCAGGGCTAGATCCTCTGGGCAGAAAAGAATTGATGACCTTGTTTAAAAAACTCCACCTTTCTGGAATGACAATCGTTCTGGTAACGCATTTGATGGATGATGTAGCTGCATATGCTGATCAGGTCTATGTTATGGAAAAGGGGCGTTTGGTCAAAAGTGGCAAACCGTGCGAAGTTTTCCAAGATGTAGCCTCTATGGAAAAAGTACAGTTAGGTGTGCCTAAAATCACAGCCTTTTGTAAACGTTTGGCAGATAGAGGTGTAGCTTTTAAAAAACTGCCAATCAAGATAGAGGAGTTTAAGGAGTCGCTAAATGGATAGTATGATTTTAGGGCGTTATATACCGGGGGATTCCATCATTCATCGCTTGGATCCCCGTAGTAAATTGCTAGCCATGATTCTGCTGATTTTGATTGTATTTTGGGCCAATAATCCCCTCACCAATCTCATTCTGTTTGTAGCGACAGGTATATTTATCGCATTATCGGGCGTTTCTCTCTCGTTTTTCGTTCAGGGATTGAAATCCATGTTTTTCTTGATTGCTTTTACGACTCTATTTCAGCTCTTTTTCATTTCAAGTGGGAATGTCCTATTTGAGTTTTCTTTTATAAGAATAACGGATTATGCTTTGCAGCAAGCTGGGATTATTTTCTGTCGTTTTGTGTTGATTATTTTCTTTTCAACCTTGCTAACATTAACGACCATGCCTTTGAGTCTGGCAGCTGCAGTTGAAGCTCTTTTAGCACCGCTGAAACGTGTGAAAGTTCCCGTTCATGAAATTGGCCTCATGTTATCAATGAGTTTGCGTTTTGTTCCAACCTTGATGGATGACACGACGAGAATTATGAATGCTCAAAAAGCTCGTGGAGTTGACTTTGGCGAAGGTAGCATCGTTCAAAAAGTAAAGGCAATGATTCCGATTTTAATTCCTCTTTTTGCGACTAGTTTAAAGCGAGCAGATTCATTGGCAATAGCCATGGAAGCGCGTGGTTATCAGGGAGGAAAGGGTAGAAGTCAGTATAGACAATTGAGATGGAGTCAAAAGGATACACTGACAATTCTTGTGATTTTGGTACTGGGATGTTTCTTATTTTTCTTAAAATCTTAGCAGATTTGTAGGATTGATAAAAAGCTCACAGTAGCAGGTTTTTAGTATAAAGGTAGGAATATGAACCGTTTTAAAAAATCAAAATATCTAATCATCGTTTTTGTCACAGTTCTGGCAGTTTCTGTTCTATTAGTGACAACCTATTCAAGTGCTATTGTGACGAAACTAGGAGATGGGATTTCCTTAGTGGATAGAATTGTTCAAAAACCCTTTCAGTGGTTTGATACTTTCAAATCGGATTTGGGACATTTGACGCAGACTTACAATGAAAATGAGAGTCTAAAGAAACAACTTTATCAACTAGAGGTGGAGTCTAATCAATCAGAAAGTTTAAAAAATGAAAATGAACAATTACGTCAGTTGCTGGATATGAAGTCAAAATTGCAGGCTACAAAAACCATTGCAGCAGATGTGATTATGCGAGCTCCAGTATCTTGGAAACAAGAGTTAACAATTGATGCGGGAAGTTCAAAAGGAGCTTCTGAAAATATGTTGGCCATTGCAAACGGGGGTTTGATTGGTAGTGTTTCAAAGGTGGAGGATCATTCAACAACGATCAACCTATTGACAAACACCGAAAATTCAGACAAAATTTCTGTTAAAATCCTGCATGGTTCTACTGAAATTTACGGAATCATCGTTGGTTATGATAAGGAGTCAGAACTGCTTAAAATTAGCCAATTAAATAGTAACAGTGACATTAGCGCAGGAGACAAGGTGACTACAGGGGGGCTCGGAAACTTTAATGTTAAGGATATTCCTGTTGGAGAGGTTGTTGCTACAACACACAGCAGTGATTATCTAACAAAGGAAGTAACAGTCAAGTTAAGTGCTGACACCAAAAATCTTCATGTGGTAGAGTTAGTGGGGAATTAACAATGAGACTGTTAAAACAAATTGGTATTTTCTTTTTACTCCCTTTTGTCGTACTAATTGATGCACATATTGGACAATTGGCGGGATCCTTCTTCCCTCACTTTCATTTAGCAAGTCATTTTTTGTTTTTATTTCTCTTGTTTGAGACAATTGAGGTTTCAGAATACCTCTATCTAGCTTATTGCTGTATAGTGGGTTTGGTGTACGATATCTATTTTTTCCACTTGATAGGAATTGCGACACTTCTATTTATCTTGATAGGTGCTTCGCTCCATAAATTTAATAGTGTAATTTTGCTAAACCGTTGGACAAGAATGTTAACAATAGTTGTGATGAGTTTCCTATTTGATATGGGGAGCTATCTCCTTGCTCTTGCTATGGGATTGACAGTAGAATCTATGCCAGTTTTCATCGTCTACAGCCTTGTCCCGTCAATGATTTTAAACTTTTTATGGATGCTTATTTTCCAATATATTTTTGAAAAATGTTATCTATAAGAAAGAAATAAAAATGTAACAAAGGCGTAATATTTATTATGTCTTTTTTTGGTATACTAGTAATGTCTTAAATAGAAGGAGTATCTACACAATATGAAGAAAAAAATCTTAGCGTCACTTTTGTTAAGTACAGTATTGGTTTCTCAAGCGGCGGTATTGACAACTGTCCACGCTGAAACAACTGATGAAAAGATTGCTGCTCAAGATAGTAAGATTAGTAATTTGACATCTCAACAAAAAGAAGCTCAAAAACAAGTAGATGAAATCCAAACGCAAGTTACAGCTATCCAAACTCAACAAACGAACTTGGAAGCTGAGAATGAAACTCTACAAGCTGAATCTAAAAAACTTGAAGGAGAAATTACAGAGCTCTCTAAGAACATTGTTGCTCGTAATGAATCTTTGGAGAAACAAGCACGTAGCGCACAAACAAACGGTGCTGCAACTAGCTATATCAATACAATTGTAAACTCAAAATCAATTACGGAAGCTATTTCACGTGTTGCAGCCATGAGCGAGATTGTATCAGCTAACAATAAAATGTTGGAACAACAGAAAGCTGATAAGAAATCTATCGCTGAAAAACAGGTTGCAAACAATGAAGCAATCAACACTGTCATTGCGAACCAACAAACGCTTGCTGACGATGCACAAGCATTGACAACAAAACAAGCAGAGTTGAAAGTTGCTGAGTTAAACCTTGCTGCAGAGAAAGCTACTGCAGAAAGTGATAAAGCTACTTTATTGGAACAAAAAGCAGCAGCAGAGGCAGAAGCAAAAGCAGCAGCTGAAGCAGAAGCGGCTTATAAAGCACGTCAAACAAGTCAACAACAATCAGTTGTTGCTTCTGGAAATACAACACTTTCAGATCAAGTGCAAGCGACTTCAAGCTCTTCATCAGACGATGATTCAAGCTACACTCCAGCACCTGCTCCGACTCCAACTAGACAACGTCCAACATACAGTACAAATGCTTCAAGCTATCCAACTGGAGAATGTACTTGGGGAGCTAAAACATTAGCACCTTGGGCTGGAGATTACTGGGGTAACGGAGCGCAGTGGGCTACAAGTGCAGCAGCTGCAGGATTCCGTACTGGATCAACTCCACAAGTTGGTGCGATTGCATGTTGGAATGATGGTGGATATGGACACGTAGCGGTTGTTACAGCAGTTTCATCATCAACTAGCATTCAAGTATCAGAATCAAATTATGGTGGAAATCGTACAATCGGTAACAAACGTGGATGGTTCAACCCAACTACAACTTCTGAAGGTTACGTAACATACATCTATCCAAACTAATGAATGAAATAAAGAGGCTCGATTTGAGTCTCTTTTCTTTTTTAGTCTTAAGTTAGGCTAAAAACTAGCAAAAATACTTGAAAATATTGATAAAATATGATAGAATAAAACTTGTCGTGTAAACGATAATACTCATTCTTGATGAATTGTGAAACTGTTGCCCTCGGGTCGTTTTGCAAGTTGAAGTCGAGGAGAGGAAAAAACAAAAAGGAGAAATACTCATGGCAGTAATTTCAATGAAACAACTTCTTGAGGCTGGTGTACACTTTGGTCACCAAACTCGTCGCTGGAACCCTAAGATGGCTAAGTACATCTTCACTGAGCGTAACGGAATCCACGTTATCGACTTGCAACAAACTGTAAAATACGCTGACCAAGCATACGACTTTATGCGTGATGCGGCAGCTAACGATGCAGTTGTATTGTTTGTTGGTACTAAAAAACAAGCTGCTGATGCTGTTAAAGAAGAAGCAGAACGTTCAGGTCAATACTACATCAACCACCGTTGGTTGGGTGGAACTCTTACTAACTGGGGAACTATCCAAAAACGTATTGCTCGTTTGAAAGAAATCAAACGTATGGAAGAAGAAGGAATCTTCGACGTTCTTCCTAAGAAAGAAGTTGCACTTCTTAACAAACAACGTACACGTCTTGAAAAATTCTTGGGTGGTATCGAAGATATGCCTCGAATCCCTGATGTAATGTACGTAGTTGACCCACATAAAGAACAAATCGCTGTTAAAGAAGCTAAAAAATTGGGTATCCCGGTTGTAGCGATGGTTGACACAAACACTGATCCAGATGATATCGATGTAATCATCCCAGCTAACGATGACGCTATCCGCGCTGTTAAATTGATCACAGCTAAATTGGCTGACGCTATCATCGAAGGACGTCAAGGTGAAGATGCAACAGCAGTTGAAGCTGAATTTGCAGCTTCAGAAGCTCAAGCTGACTCAATCGAAGAAATCGTTGAAGTTGTAGAAGGCGACAACGCTTAATTCATAGAAATAGTAATTACCTAGGAGGGCGGGGCGTAGCCCAGCTCTCCTATTTTTAAAAAATATAGGAGAATCAAAATGGCAGAAATTACAGCTAAACTTGTAAAAGAGTTGCGTGAAAAATCTGGTGCCGGTGTTATGGACGCTAAAAAAGCGCTTGTAGAAACAGACGGTGATATCGAAAAAGCGATTGAATTGCTTCGCGAAAAAGGTATGGCGAAGGCAGCTAAGAAAGCTGACCGTGTTGCTGCAGAGGGTTTGACTGGTGTATTTGTTAACGGTAACGTTGCAGCAGTAGTTGAAGTAAATGCTGAAACTGACTTCGTTGCGAAAAATGCTCAATTCGTTGACTTGGTAAATGCAACAGCTAAAGTAATTGCTGAAGGAAAACCAGCGAACAACGAAGAAGCTCTTGCTTTGACAATGCCTTCAGGTGAAACTCTTGAAGCTGCATATGTATCTGCGACAGCTACAATCGGTGAAAAAATCTCATTCCGTCGTTTTGCTTTGCTTGAAAAAACAGATGCGCAACACTTTGGAGCATACCAGCACAATGGTGGTCGAATTGGTGTTATCTCTGTTATTGAAGGTGGAGACGAAGCGCTTGCTAAACAAATCACAATGCACATTGCTGCGATGAAACCAACAGTTCTTTCTTACAAAGAATTGGATGAGCAATTCGTTAAAGATGAGTTGGCACAATTGAACCACGTAATTGATCAAGACAACGAAAGTCGTGCAATGGTTGGTAAACCAGCTCTTCCACACTTGAAGTATGGATCAAAAGCACAATTATCTGATGAAGTGATTGCTCAAGCAGAAGCTGACATCAAAGCTGAGTTGGCTGCAGAAGGCAAACCAGAAAAAATCTGGGACAAAATCATTCCAGGTAAAATGGACCGCTTCATGCTTGACAATACTAAAGTTGACCAAGCGTACACACTTCTTGCACAAGTATACATCATGGATGACAGCAAGACAGTTGAAGCTTACCTTGAATCAGTAAATGCTTCAGTAGTTGAGTTCGCTCGTTTTGAAGTTGGTGAAGGTATCGAGAAAGCTGCAAACGACTTTGAAGCAGAAGTTGCAGCTACAATGGCAGCAGCCTTGAATAACTAATAGAAAAGGAAGCGATTTGCTTCCTTTTTCTTTTGGTCTAGAGAGTAGATTCTGTATGAGTAAACAAAAAAAGCCCTTTAATAAGGGCTAAGTGTATTTAGGAGGCTACACTTCAAATTCATAGAGTGCTGTAGACAAATAACGTTCGCCGTTATCTGGTGCTAAAGCAAGAACTTTCTTACCTGTACCTAATTTCTTGGCAACCTCAATTGCCCCGTAAATCGCTGCAGCTGAAGAAATCCCAACAAGGAAGCCTTCTTTTCCGCCAATTTCACGGCCAAGCGCTAAAGCATCATCTGACGTTACGCGGACGATACCATCATAGGCTTTTGTATCAAGTGTTTCAGGAATAAATCCAGCTGAGATGCCTTGAATTTTGTGAGGTCCTGGTTTTTCACCAGACAAGATAGCTGACTCGTCTGCCTCAACTGCATAAACTTGAATGTTTGAATTTGCTGCTTTAAGAGCGTGAGAAACACCTGAGATCGTTCCACCGGTGCCAACACCACCTACAAAAGCATCTAGTCCATTAGAACCGAAAGCAGCCAGTATTTCAACTCCTGTTGTTCTTTCGTGTACTTCTGGGTTAGCTGGATTATTAAATTGGAGCGGAAGGAAACCGTCACGTTCAGCAGCGATTTCCTGAGCTTTGGCAATAGCCCCTTTCATTCCTTCACTACCAGGAGTAAGGACGAGTTCAGCACCATAGGCTTGGATAATCTTACGTCGTTCCACGCTCATCGTTTCAGGCATGACGATAACAACTTTATATCCTTTAGCAGCACCTACCCATGAAAGACCGATACCAGTGTTTCCACTCGTTGCTTCAACAATAGTAGCACCCGGTTTTAGAATACCATCTTGTTCCGCTTTTTCAATCATGCTAAGGGCAATACGGTCTTTGACTGAAGATCCTGGGTTAAAAGCTTCTAGTTTAACATAGACATCTGCAGCACCCTCTGGAACAATGTTGTTAAGTTTAACAATCGGTGTTTGTCCAATAAGTTCAGTGATATTGTTATAAATAGCCATAGATATACCTCTTTGTATAAGATGATACTAGTATAACGCGCTTAAGGCTATTTGTAAAATATAGAAATTCTATCAAAGTGATAGGATTTTTTTATATCAAAGGTCTAAGCCATTAATTTTTAATCGATTGTGATAAGCCAATTCTAATAAATAGGTGTAAAGAGGGAGGATGTCTGTTTTTTTAGGGAATTCAAATTTATGGAAACTCAGATGCTCATTATGTGCTTTTAGAAAGACATTTTCTAAATAAGTGATTGTAATCTCACTATCATCTATACCTGCTCCAGCAGTTTCCATTTCAACGTTTACAATGTTCATCAAAAAGAGTGACTTAACAGACACCTTGCGACCAGTGGCACCTTGCTTATCTGTAAAGATGATACGGATATTTGTAAAGATAATTGAATCTCGAATAAGTTTATATCCACTTTGAATTTCTTCATTCTCTAGTAGATATTGACCATATTCTTTGATAAGAGTCTCTTTGTTTTCCTCGCTAAAGTTTCCAGCAAGTCCTTGAATAAATTTTCCAAAAGCCATAATTTCTCCTTTTTTTACACTAAGTTTACAGGAACTTCAACCTCTCGTAAACCTTGGTCTGTTAAAGTAACCTTTCCATTAAAAAATTCCACAAGAGCAGCTTTGATATTTTCTTTCTCTTCCTTATCAACATAGATCATTGTAGCAATTTGATCTGTAAAGTTTGTATCCAGCTCCATGAGATGATGCTCTCTAAGGAAATTGCCATATTCTTGATACTGAGCGTAAGACATCTGAATGGCTATGCCAGCCTGTTCTTTGATTTCAATAATGCCAATTTCTTTGACAGCCAAGGCTACGCTACCTGCATAAGCATGAATCAAACCTCCAGCGCCTAACTTAATTCCACCAAAGTAACGAGTAACTACTACACAGACATTCGTAAGATTATGATTTTCTAAGACGCCAAGCATAGGGACTCCAGCAGTACCACTAGGTTCACCATCATCACTCGTACGTTTGATTTCACTGCGTTCCCCTACAATAAAAGCAGAGCAGTTATGGGTGGCTTTATAGTGTTCTTTTTTGATGGTAGTGATGAAGTCACGAGCCTCTTCTTCGCTATAAACACGCTTGACATGACAGATAAATCGGGATTTTTTGATTTCTTCTTGGACTTGTCCATCCTCTTTAATTGTTCTAAATTCCATGATTTAATTGTACTAAAAAAATAGCTAAAGTGCTAGATTTTTACGAATATTAAAGTATGAATGTAAATCCAAATTACCTCGGTCGCCTGTTTACTGAGAAAGAATTAACTGAAGAAGAACGACAGGAAGCAATGAGACTGCCAGCAATGAGAAAAGAGAAGGGGAAACTGTTTTGTCAACGTTGTAATAGTTCGATTCTAGAAGAATGGTATTTGCCTATTGGCGCCTACTATTGCAGGGGGTGTTTGCTGATGAAGCGAGTCAGGAGTGATCAAGCTTTATACTATTTTCCGCAGGAAGATTTTCCTAAGCAAGATGTTCTCAAATGGTGTGGTCAGTTAACCCCTTTTCAGGAGAAGGTATCAGAGGGGTTGATTCGAGCAGTCGAAAAGAAAGAACCGACTTTAGTTCATGCTGTGACAGGTGCTGGAAAGACAGAGATGATTTATCAAGTTGTAGCCAAAGTGATTGACGATGGTGGTTCAGTTTGTTTGGCCAGCCCTCGAATTGATGTGTGTTTGGAACTGTATAAGCGACTGCAGAATGACTTTGCTTGCAATATAGCGCTACTCCATGGTGAATCAGAGCCCTATTTTCGAACTCCCTTAGTAGTTGCAACAACTCATCAGTTATTAAAATTCTATCATGCCTTTGATTTGTTGATAGTTGATGAGGTAGATGCCTTTCCTTATGTTGACAACTCTATGCTTTACTATGCTGTAAAGAATAGTGTAAAGGAGGATGGATTAAGAATATTCCTTACAGCAACTTCTACAGATGAGTTAGATAGGAAGGTTCGCACAGGAGAATTAAAACGATTAAGCTTGCCAAGAAGGTTTCATGGAAATCCTTTGATTATTCCTAAACCTGTCTGGTTATCGGATTTTAATAGCTGTTTAGAGAAAAGTCAGTTGTCATCTAAGTTAAAGACCTACATTGAGAAACAGAGAAGATCAGGTTATCCATTGCTGATTTTTGCATCAGAGATTAAGAAAGGCGAAAAACTAAAAGAACTCTTGCAGGAACAGTTTCCAAATGAAAACATCGGCTTTGTGTCCTCTATCACAGAAAATCGATTAGAGCAGGTACAAGCTTTTCGAGATGGAGAGTTGACAATCCTTATTAGTACGACAATTTTGGAGCGTGGGGTCACCTTCCCTTGTGTGGATGTTTTCGTTGTAGAAGCTAATCATCGTCTCTTTACCAAGTCTAGTTTGATTCAGATTGGAGGGCGAGTTGGGCGCAGTATGGATAGACCGACTGGTGAATTGCTCTTCTTTCATGATGGATTAAATGTTGCCATCAAAAAAGCAATCAAGGAAATTAAGCAGATGAACAAGGAGGCGGGATTATGAATTGTTTACTATGTGGGCAAACTACAAAGAGTGAGTTAACTTTTAGTAGTCTCTTCCTTTTGAAGGATGACTGCAGTTATCTTTGCTCAGTTTGTGCTTCTAGTTTTGAGAAGATTGGTGAGAAATATTGTCCAAACTGTATGAAAACAGGGGTGTCAACTCAGTGTCAAGATTGTAAACTTTGGTGTAAAGAAGGAGTGCGGGTTGATCATAAGGCGATTTTTACCTATAATCAATCTATGAAAGACTTTTTCAGTTGGTATAAGTTTGATGGCGATTTTTTACTTAGAAAAGTTTTTGCTTCTGTTCTTGCTGAGGATCTGAAACAGTATAGAGGTTATCAATTTGTTGTAATTCCCCTAAGTCCTGGAAGATTGCTTGAGAGGGGGTTTAACCAAGTAGAGGGGTTGATTGAGGCAGCAGGCTTTTCCTTTAAAGATATATTAGGAAAAAGAGAAGAGAGTGCTAGTTCTTCTAAAAGCCGTTTGGAAAGGTTGGGTACTGAAATTCCATTTTTTATTAAAGATGGAATTTCACTTCCTAAGAAGATTTTGCTGATTGATGACATCTATACAACAGGGGCAACTGTGAATCGTGTGAAACGACTTTTGGAAGAAGCAGGTGCTTTGGATGTTAAAACTTTTTCCCTTGTAAGATGAGGAAAAAATTTGCAAAATGAAAATGAAAGCGTTATAATATAGTTAGAAAAACAAAAATGTTTAGAAAGAAGGTACTTATATGATTAAATATAGTATCCGTGGTGAAAACCTAGAAGTAACAGAAGCAATTCGTGATTATGTAGTTTCTAAACTCGAAAAGATCGAAAAGTATTTTCAACCTGATCAGGAGTTGGATGCACGTGTGAACTTGAAAGTTTATCGTGAAAAAACAGCAAAGGTTGAAGTAACAATTCCGCTTGGATCTATCACTCTTCGTGCTGAAGATATTTCTCAAGATATGTATGGCTCTATCGATCTTGTAACAGATAAAATTGAACGTCAGATTCGTAAAAATAAAACTAAAATCGAACGTAAGAATAAAAATAAAGTTGCGACAAGTCAACTCTTTACAGATGCTCTAGTTGAAGATGCAAATGTTGTGCAACCAAAAGTCGTTCGTTCAAAACAAATTGATTTGAAGCCAATGGATTTAGAAGAAGCCCTTCTTCAAATGGATTTATTGGGGCATGATTTCTTTATCTATGTAGATGTAGAAGATCAAACAACTAATGTTTTGTATCGCCGTGAAGATGGTGAAGTTGGCTTGTTAGAAGTGAAAGAATCATAAAATAGAATTTTTAAAGTGGTTTACACCAGTGTAAACCACTTTTGTATTGCGTTATTATAAAAGGTATAAATGGGGGCAGTTATGAAAGACGTGGTGATTGTTTCAGCAGTGCGAACTCCAATAGGCTCCTTTGGAGGAAGTTTGAAGAATGTTTCAGCAGTTGATTTGGGAGCTTTGGTTATAAAGAGAGCTTTGGAAAAAGCCAATGTCAAACCAGAGCAGGTAGACGAAGTGATTATGGGGAATGTCCTAGGCGCTGGTTTAGGACAAAATGTAGCCCGCCAAATGAGCATTCATGCTGGACTTTCTGAGTTTACACCAGCCTTTACCATCAATAAGGTTTGTGGTTCCGGTTTGAAGGCAGTGCAGTTGGCTGCTCAAGCGATTCGATGTGGCGATGCAGATATTATTGTAGCTGGTGGTGCAGAAAACATGAGTCAGGCGCCATACGTTTTGCCAAGTTTCCGTTGGGGTGGCCGTATGGGCGATTCAAAAGTGGTAGATACCATGCTTAAGGATGGTTTGTCTGATGCCTTTAACGAATACCATATGGGAATTACAGCTGAGAATGTGGCCGAAGAATATGGTGTCAGTCGAGAAGAACAAGATGCTCTTGCTTTAGAGTCACAAAAACGAGCAGTGGCGGCTATAGAATCTGGCCGCTTTAAAGAAGAGATTGTGCCAGTTGTCATTCCTCAACGCAAAGGCGATCCTATCGTTTTTGATACAGATGAATATCCTAGAAAAGATGCTAGCTTGGAGAGCTTGTCTAAGCTAGGTCCTGTTTTCAAAAAAGACGGTTCTGTCACAGCGGGAAATGCTTCAGGAATCAATGACGGGGCAGCAGCTGTCTTGATGATGAGTGCTGAAAAAGCTGAAGAATTGGGACTTCCAGTCATTGCCCGTATTCGTTCGTATGCAAGTGCAGGTTTGGATCCTAAGATGATGGGATGTGGACCGATTTATGCGACTCGCAAGGCTCTTGAAAAAGGCAAATTGACAGTTGAGGATCTCGACTTGATTGAGTCAAATGAAGCCTTTGCTGCCCAGGCTTGTGCAGTTGGGAAAACACTTGGCTTTAACACAGATATTGTCAATGTCAATGGTGGCGCCATTGCTCTTGGTCACCCAATTGGGGCTTCCGGTTGCCGAATCCTAGTGACACTGGTACATGAGATGATGAAACGTGATGCTAAAACAGGGTTAGCAACTCTCTGTATCGGAGGAGGGATGGGGACTGCTCTTATCGTGGAACGATAGGTGTTAGTAATCTGAACACGTAGGTAGGAGGGTGATGATTCTCTCCTCTTTTTGTGTCTGAGGTTAGAAGAAATCAATCATGAAAGAAGTGCTTGCATCTTTTAAAAGGTCGCTTTTTAAGGGTTTTTGTGATATAATAATGCGCAAGAGGTTTAGAATGAAAAAAAATAATTTAATCCCGTTTTCTGCAGTCTGGCTAGGACTTGCAACTTTCGGAATCTTAACTTTGCTGATTATTTTTTCACATAATCTTGCTGTAACAATCACTGTTTTGTTTTTATTTGTACTGCTTTATCTGCTTTTATTTGTATGGCAAAAAAAACAGTATGAAAAGAGCGAAATTGAACAAATCCAATATGTAAATCACCAAGCCGAAAATAGCTTGAGTACTTTGCTTGATCAAATGCCGGTGGGAGTCCTGAAATTAGACTTATCAAGCGGAGAAGTGGAATGGTTTAATCCCTATGCTGAGCTAATTTTGACTACTGAAGAAGGGGAAATTGATGTTGAGTTAATTCAAACCATCATCAAGGCTTCCGTTGGAAATCCAGGTTCGTATGCTACCTTGGGCGAAACACGGTATGCTGTCCATATGGACAAGGCTTCGGGTGTTTTGTATTTCTTTGATGTTTCTGGGGAATATGAAGCAACTGTCGAATTGGTAACTAGCCGTCCAGTCATTGGAGTCATTTCAGTAGATAACTATGATGATTTGGAGGATGCGACATCTGACTCTGATATCAGCCATATCAATAGCTTTGTAGCTAATTTTGTTTCAGAATTTGCTAGTAAGTATGCTATGTTTTCTCGCCGTGTGGGGATGGATCGTTTTTATGTATTCACAGATTACACGGTACTAGAGGAATTGATGAATGATAAATTCTCCGTTATTGATACTTTCCGAGAAGAATCAAAACAGAGGCAGCTACCCCTAACTTTAAGTATGGGATTTTCTTATGGTGATGGAAACCATGAAGAGATAGGGAAAATTGCCTTGCTCAACTTGAACTTAGCAGAAGTTCGCGGTGGTGACCAGGTGGTGGTCAAGGAAAATAACGAAACCAAGAATCCTGTCTACTTTGGTGGAGGAACTGCTGCATCTATCAAACGTACTCGTACACGTACCAGAGCCATGATGACAGCCATTTCTGATAAGATTCGAAGTGTTGACCAAGTTTTTGTAGTCGGTCATAAAAATCTAGATATGGATGCTTTGGGCTCTGCTGTTGGTATGCAGTTGTTTGCAAGTAATATTATTGAGAACAGTTATGCTGTCTATGATGCAGACCATATGCCAGCAGATATCGAACGTGCTATTCAGTTCTTGAAGAAGGAAGATGTCACGAAGCTTTTATCTCTTACAGATGCGATGAAGTTAGTTACAAACCGTTCATTATTGATTCTGGTGGATCATTCCAAGACGGTTTTGACTTTGTCAAAAGATTTTTATGATTTGTTCACTCAAACTATTGTTATTGACCATCATCGACGTGATCAGGATTTCCCTGAGAATGCCGTTATCACTTATATTGAAAGTGGGGCAAGTAGTGCGAGTGAGTTGGTCACAGAATTGATTCAGTTCCAAAATTCTAAGAAAAATCGTTTGAGTCGTATGCAGGCCAGTGTTTTGATGGCTGGTATGATGCTGGATACCAAGAATTTTACATCTCGCGTGACGAGCCGAACCTTTGATGTGGCTAGCTACCTGAGAACACGGGGAAGTGACAGTATTGCTATCCAGGAGATTGCTGCGACAGATTTTGAAGAATACCGTGAGGTAAATGAACTCATTTTACAAGGTCATAAGCTAGGTTCAGATATCTTGATTGCCCAAGCTAAGGACTCAACCGCTTATGATACGGTTGTAATCAGTAAGGCTGCCGATGCTATGTTAGCTATGTCTGGCATTGAAGCCAGCTTCGTTCTAGCAAAAAATACACAAGGATTTATCTCTATCTCGGCTCGAAGTCGTAGTAAAATCAATGTGCAACGCATTATGGAAGAGCTGGGTGGTGGAGGCCACTTTAATCTAGCAGCTGCACAAATCGAGGATATGAGTTTGTCAGAAACAGGAGAAAAATTGACTCAGCTAATCTTGGAAGAACTAAAAGAAAAGGAGAAAGAAGAATGAAAGTAATCTTTTTAGCAGATGTTAAAGGAAAAGGAAAAAAAGGTGAAATTAAGGAAGTGCCAACAGGCTATGCTCAAAACTTCCTGATTAAAAAGAATTTGGCCAAGGAAGCGACTGCTCAAGCAGTGGGTGAGTTGCGTGGAAAACAAAAATCAGAAGAAAAGGCTCATGCTGAAATGATTGCTGAAGCAAAAGCCATCAAGGCTAAGCTTGAAGCAGAAGAAACGGTTGTAGAGTTTGTTGAAAAGGTTGGACCAGATGGCCGTACATTTGGCTCCATCACTAACAAGAAAATTGCAGAAGAATTGCAAAAGCAATTTGGTATTAAGATTGACAAACGCAATATTCAAGTGCAAGCACCAATTCGAGCAGTAGGTTTGATTGATGTACCAGTGAAGATCTATCAAGATGTTACAAGCGTCATCAATCTTCGTGTAAAAGAAGGTTAAGTTTACAACTTCTTGACAAGATTGTAAAAGGAAGGAAAGTCGGATGGCAGAAGTAGAGGAACTGCGAGTTCAACCTCAGGATATTTTGGCAGAACAATCTGTTCTGGGGGCTATTTTTATAGATGAGAGTAAGCTCGTTTTTGTCCGAGAATACATTGATTCTCGTGACTTCTTTAAGTATGCTCATCGGTTGATTTTCCAAGCGATGGTAGATTTGTCGGATCGTGGGGAAGCGATTGATGCGACGACAGTTCGGACGATTTTGGATAGCCAAGGAGATCTGCAAAATATTGGTGGCTTGTCTTACCTTGTTGAAATTGTCAACTCTGTACCAACTTCAGCTAATGCGGAGTATTATGCTAAAATTGTAGCGGAAAAGGCTATGCTACGTCGCTTGATTTCCAAGTTGACAGAGTCTGTCAACCAAGCCTATGAGGCTTCTAAGCCTGCAGATGAAATCATTGCTCAGGCTGAAAAGGGACTCATTGATGTTAGCGAAAACGCCAATCGTAGTGGGTTCAAGAATATCCGAGATATTCTAAATATCAACTTTGGAAACCTAGAAGTTCGGTCACAACAAACAACGGATATCACAGGTATTGCAACGGGTTATCGAGATTTGGACCATATGACGACAGGTCTCCATGAGGAAGAACTAATTATCCTAGCGGCTCGTCCAGCGGTTGGTAAGACGGCCTTTGCTTTGAACATTGCGCAGAACATTGGGACTAAGTTGGACAAGACGGTTGCTATCTTTTCGCTGGAAATGGGTGCGGAAAGTCTAGTAGACCGTATGTTGGCGGCCGAAGGCTTGGTGGAGTCTCATTCTATCCGTACGGGTCAATTGACTGATGAGGAGTGGCAAAAGTATACCATTGCTCAAGGGAATCTAGCCAACGCGAGTATCTATATCGATGATACACCAGGGATTCGGATCACGGAAATTCGTTCACGCTCACGCAAACTGGCTCAAGAAACAGGCAATCTAGGCTTGATTTTGATTGACTACCTACAGCTTATCACAGGTACTGGTCGTGAGAACCGCCAACAAGAAGTCTCTGAAATTTCTCGTCAGTTGAAAATTCTAGCTAAGGAGCTAAAAGTTCCAGTCATTGCTCTTAGTCAGTTATCTCGTGGAGTGGAACAGCGTCAGGATAAGAGACCAGTCTTGTCTGATATTCGTGAATCGGGTTCTATCGAGCAGGATGCGGATATCGTAGCCTTTCTATACCGTGACGACTACTATGATCGTGCGGGTGAAGAAGAGGAAGGAATTCCAAATAACAAGGTAGAGGTTATCATCGAGAAAAACCGTAGTGGAGCTCGCGGAACGGTGGAATTGATTTTCCAAAAAGAATACAATAAATTTTCAAGTATCTCAAAGAGGGAGGCATAAGATGTCAGATGCATTTACAGATGTAGCCAAGATGAAAAAAATAAAAGAAGAGATCAAGGCACATGAGGGACAAGTCGTTGAAATGACTTTGGAGAATGGCCGTAAGCGCCAAAAAAATCGATTGGGTAAGCTAATTGAGGTTTATCCATCTCTATTTATCGTTGAATTTGGGGATGTTGAAGGAGATAAACAAGCTAATGTCTATGTTGAATCCTTCACCTACTCAGATATCTTGACAGAAAAGAACTTGATTCGCTATCTAGACCAAGAATCATAAAATGAAGTGAGCTTTGCTCACTTTTTTCTTTTTCTCCCGAATAGTATAAACGAGGGTAACCTCGGAAATTTATATTATTAAGGAGAATGAATGACGTTTTTTAAATCAGGAGTTAAGAAGAGTAAATGTACTCAGTTGGGTGTAGGGCTGGCTACTTTGTTGGTTACGAGTGCTTTTTTGTTTGGTGGGGAATCGGTTCAGGCTGACAGTGTAGCGCGTGGAGATGACTATCCGCTTCACTACAAAAATGGTAGTGTTGAAATCGATCAGTGGCGGATGTATTCTCGCCAGTGTACGTCTTTTGCAGCCTTTCGTTTGAGTAGTGTAAATGGCTTTGAGATTCCTCCTGCCTACGGAAATGCGAATGAATGGGGGCATCGTGCTCGTCGTGAAGGTTATCGTGTGGATACTAAGCCAGAAGTTGGGGCTATTGCTTGGTCGACAGAAGGTTATTATGGGCACGTGGCCTGGGTATCAAATGTATCAGGGGATACGATTGAGATCGAAGAGTATAATTATGGGGTTCGAGAAAAGTATAACCGTCGAAAGGTCAAGGCTAGTTCGATGACAGGTTTTATTCATTTCAGGGATTTATCTGCTAGCCATAGTGCGGGTGAGAATGCTCGTAGCTCAGAACTTCCGTCTAGTGGGACAATAGTATTCACGGGGGAATCGCCTATTATGGACCAACCGTCAAGTACAGGACAGGTTATTGACTACTATTATGCTGGTGAGAGTGTGAGCTATGACCAGGTTATTGAAAAGGATGGTTATAAGTGGCTCGGTTATTTGTCTTATAGCGGTTCTAGAAGATATGTGCAGTATGCAGAGCTAAGCAATACAGAAAAAGGCTGGAAAAAAGAAGGAGGGAGTTGGTATTACCGAGAGAATGGTAAGCTAGCGACTGGATGGAAAAAGGTCAATGGCAATTGGTATCGTTTAAAAGAAAATGGGGTCATGTCAACTGGCTGGATTAAGGATGGCTCTTACTGGTATTACCTGAAGGCTTCGGGTGAGATGCAGACGGGCTGGCTTAAAGACAAGGGAACTTGGTATTACTTAGAGGAATCTGGTCGGATGAAAGCTAGTCAATGGTTCCAAGTCTCGGGCAAATATTACTATGTCGATGCTTCGGGAGCCTTAGCTGTTAATACGATTATTGATGGCCACAGACTCGACAGTGATGGGGTAAGAACAGGAAGTATTTCTTAAACATCGTACAGACTTTCTTCTTGTTTATAAAATTTTAAAAGCTATAACAAATTAGTTGACGCTCATTAAGTAGTATAATATAATAATATTAAAAAACTATAAGAGGGGCTTTGTCTAATGGACAAGAAGAAAGTTATTTTAACAAGTTTAGCAAGTGCAGCTGTATTGGGAGCTAGTGTACTCGTTTCACAGCCTTCAGTAGTTAAGGCAGATGAAGGGAAAGCAGAAGAGCAGGCAGTTGCTCCTGCACAACCACAAGCTGGAACAGAAGGGGAGAGCGGTGCTCAAACTGAAAAGGGATCAGAAAACGCTAGTCCAGCTAATCCTGGTGCGACAAATCCAGCTAAAATGACCAAAGAAGAGTTGATGAAGGCTTTGGATGAACTTGAGGAACAGGCTATTAGTGATATTAAGGATAAGGAAGCAATTGAGGACAAAGAGGCTGCAACTGAAGCTGTGAAGGAATATATCGGTAAGATGTATATTTCAGACACTCTTGAGTCTGGAGAGCTCAGCCTAGATAATATCATCGCTGAATTGCCAGAAGGTGCAGAAGATAAGGCTGTGGTAACAGGTCCTGAAGCTCAAACTAATAAAAAATTATCTACTGAGGAGAAGGCTCTACTAGACCAGGCTGAAAAAGATGCCAAAGAACAAGTTTCTCAAGCGACGGATGCTCTGGTTCAAGCCCTAGCATCTCTTGAAAATGCTGTAATTGAAGATATTAAAAAAGACGCTTCAATCACCGATAAAGAAACGGCCATCAAAGAAGCCAAAGAAGAGATCGGTAAAGAAGACCTTTTGAAGGCTATCGCAGATGAGGATTTGGAGATTGGTGATGTTATTGTAGACTGGCCAGCAGATACGAGCGAGCACAAAACAGTAGTTGAACCTGTATCAGAATTCACAGATGAAGACCAAGCTAAGTTAGACGAAGCTGATAAAGAGGCTCAGGTTGATGCAGCTAAAGTTCGCTCAGATTTAATCGCTACCCTAGAAAAAATTGAAAGAGAGACAATCGACGACATCAACAAAGATGCCACTATCACTGATAAGGAAGCAGCAATCAAGGCAGCTAAAGAAGTGATTGACAAGGACGGCATCTTGAAAGCCATCGAAGAAGGTGACATTGATGCCTCAGACTTGTTAGATGATTTCTTGGCAGAAGACAGCGATCAGGTGACACCGGCCGAAGCGCTGAGTCAAGACGATTTCTCAAGCCAAGACCAAGCTAAACTTGCTGCAGCGGACAAGGAAGCAGCGGAAGAAGCTAAGAAAGAAGAGGCTAAACAAGCTACAGAAGCAAAGGCTCACAGCGAATTGTTGTCTGCCCTTGAAGGTATCGAAAAATCAACCATAGACGACATCAACAAGGATGCCACTATCATTGATAAGGAAGCAGCGATTAAGGCGGCTAAAGAAGTGATTGGCAAGGATGCCATCTTGAAAGCCATCGAAGAAGGAGATATTGAAGCGTCCGACTTATTGGCAGATTTCTTGGCAGAAGACAGTGAACAAGTAACACCGGCCGAATCAAAAACTCAATCTCAACTTTCAAGCCAAGACCAAGCAAAACTTGCAGCAGCAGATAAGGGAGCGGCGGAAGAAGCAGCAAAAGTTCGCTCAGATTTAATCGCTACCCTAGAAAAAATCGAAAAATCAACCATAGACGACATCAACAAGGATGCCACTATCACTGATAAGGAAGCAGCGATTAAGGCAGCTAAAGAAGTGATTGGTAAGGAAGCTATCTTGAAAGCTATCGAAGATGGCGATATCGAAGCGTCAGATTTGCTAGATGATTTCTTGGAAGAAGAAAGTGAACAAGTAACACCGGCCGAATCGGTGAGCCAAGAAGATTTCTCAAGCCAAGACCAAGCAAAACTTGCAGCAGCAGATAAGGGAGCGGCGGAAGAAGCAGCAAAAGTTCGCTCAGATTTAATCGCTACCTTAGAAAAAATTGAAAAAGAGACAATCGACGACATCAACAAAGATGTCACTATCACTGATAAGGAAGCGGCGATTAAGGCGGCTAAAGAAGTGATTGGCAAGGAAGCCATCTTGAAAGCCATCGAAGATGGCGACATCGAAGCCTCAGACTTGTTAGATGATTTCTTGGCAGAAGACAGCGATCAGGTGACACTGGCCGAAGCAAAAACTCAATCTCAACTTTCAAGCCAAGACCAAGCTAAACTCACTGCGGCTGACAAGGAAGCGGCGGAAGAAAATAGTAATGCGAAAAAACTTGAGCTAAGCAAATTAGAAGAGCAAGCTGCCAAGATTAAAGCGCAATTATCAAGTTTACAAGTTTCTGGTGACAAGAATAGTCAAGTCAAAGACTTGCAACAAGCTTTAGCAGACTATGAGGATGCTGTTAAGATTCTAAGTAGTGTTATGTCAGCTGTTCTTGAAATTGAAGACTTTAAAGGTGGGGTGAACGCAGTAGAAGCTGCAACTGCAGAGTTGCCAGAATACAACAAAGGTGTAAATGCGGTAGAAGCTGCTGTAAATGAACTCCCAGCCTACGCAGAAAGTGGCGCTCCAGTCGTAGCGAACGTTCCAGCTTACGGAGAAAGCGGAACACCAATAGTAAACAACACTCTTTCTTATGCAGAAAGTGGCGCTCCAGCCGTAGCGAACGTTCCAGCTTACGGAGAAAGCGGTACACCAATAGTAAACAATACTCTGCCTTATGCAGAAAGTGGCGCCCCAGCCGTAGTGAATGTTCCAGCTTACGGAGAAAGCGGTACACCAATAGTAAACAATGCTCTTCCTTATGGAGAAAGTGGTGCCCCAGCCCTAGCAAATGTTCCAGTTTATGCAGAAAGTGGTGCTCCGGCAGTGACTACTATTCCAGCCTATGCTGAAAAGATTGAACCTGCAGTAAATGAAGTTCCAGAATACACTGGCAGTGTAGCTCCTTTGGCTACAAATCCTACTCTCGGAACGAAACAAGATCGTACCTACAAAGCGCCTGCAGCAACGGATGAACAACTCCTTCCAAATACAGGAAGCAAAGATGCTTCAGCAATCGCATCGCTAGGATTTGTTGGTCTCCTTCTTGGTTTGCTACCATTTGCAAAGAGAAAATTAAACAAATAAATCGCATGAAATCAATAAAAGAAAAGGATTTGAATAGTCCTTTTCTTTTTTATGGTGAAATAGGGACAAGTCCACGTTTTTCAGCTCTTTCCGATGGTATTTTTCCTTGCTTTCCTTTATAATGGGTGTATGGACAAGAAAAAATTATTATTAATTGATGGATCTTCAGTTGCTTTTCGAGCTTTTTTTGCGCTCTATCAGCAGTTGGATCGTTTTAAAAATGCTAATGGCCTTCATACCAATGCAATCTATGGCTTTCAACTCATGTTGAATCATGTCTTAGAGCGGGTTGAGCCCAGTCATGTTTTGGTAGCCTTTGATGCAGGTAAGACGACTTTCCGAACAGAGATGTATGCAGACTACAAGGGTGGCCGTGCTAAAACTCCAGATGAGTTTCGTGAGCAATTCCCCTTCATTCGTGAGTTGTTAGACCATCTTGGGATTCGCCATTATGAGTTGGCCCAGTATGAAGCCGATGATATCATCGGGACCCTAGGTCGTTTAGCTGAGAAGGATTCTTTTGATGTGACAATCGTTAGTGGAGATAAGGATTTGATCCAGTTGACGGACGAGCATACGGTGGTCGAGATTTCCAAAAAAGGTGTGGCTGAGTTTGAGGCCTTTACGCCGGACTATCTCATGGAAAAGATGGGCCTCACGCCAGCTCAGTTCATTGATCTTAAGGCCCTGATGGGGGATAAGTCTGATAATATCCCTGGCGTCACTAAGATTGGTGAAAAGACGGGCATCAAGCTCTTGCTAGAACACGGATCGCTAGAGGGTATTTATGAAAATATCGATGGGATGAAGGCTTCTAAGATGAAGGAAAATCTCATCAATGACAAGGAACAAGCCTTCCTGTCTAAAACCTTGGCGACTATTGAGACAAATGCACCGATTGAGATTGGCCTTGATGATTTGCTCTATAATGGCCCAGATGTGGAAAATCTCGGGAAATTCTACGAGGAGATGGGCTTCAAACAGCTCAAACAAGCTTTAAATATTTCGTCAACGGATGCGCCTGAGAGCTTGGACTTCACTATTGTTGACCAAGTCAGTCAAGACATGCTGAGTGTCGACTCTATCTTCCATTTTGAACTCTTTTGGGAAAACTACCATACAGATGACTTGGTTGGTTTTGCCTGGTCTTGCGGAGATAAACTTTACGCTACAGACAAACTTGAGCTCTTGCAGGAGCCGTTTTTCAAGGAATTTTTAGAAAAAACACCTCTAAAAGTGTATGACTTTAAGAAAGCGAAGGTTCTTTTAAATCGCTTGGGCTTGAATTTGCAGGCTCCTGCTTTTGACAGTCGTTTGGCCAAATACCTTCTCTCTACTGTCGAGAATAATGAAATTTCAACCATTGCGAGTCTTTATGGTCAGACTTACATAGTCGACGATGAGACCTTCTACGGCAAGGGTGTCAAGAAAGCCATCCCTGAGAGAGAGAAATTCTTGGAGCATTTGGCTCGCAAGGTTGCAGTATTGGTTGAGACTGAGCCGGTTTTACTTGAAAAACTCAGTGAACATGGACAGTTAGATCTCCTCTATGACATGGAGCAACCTCTGGCTTTTGTCCTTGCTAAGATGGAAATCGCTGGGATCAAGGTCGAAAAAGAAACCCTACTTGAGATGCAGGCTGAAAATGAGGTCGTCATTGAGCAACTCACTCAAGAGATTTACGAACTGGCTGGTGAGGAGTTTAATATCAACTCGCCTAAGCAGTTGGGCGTCCTTCTCTTTGAAAAACTCGGTCTTCCTCTAGAATACACCAAGAAAACCAAGACAGGTTACTCAACAGCCGTGGATGTGTTAGAGCGCTTAGCTCCTATTGCCCCAATCGTTAAAAAAATTCTAGACTACCGTCAGATTGCTAAGATTCAATCTACCTATGTGATTGGCTTGCAGGACTGGATTTTGGATGATGGCAAGATCCACACCCGCTATGTGCAGGATTTGACTCAGACTGGGCGTTTGTCTAGTGTGGATCCAAACTTGCAAAATATTCCTGTGCGTTTGGAACAAGGCCGTCTCATTCGTAAGGCTTTTGTGCCAGAGTGGGAGGATAGTGTACTGCTCAGCTCGGACTATTCACAGATTGAGTTGCGCGTTTTGGCTCATATCTCTAAGGATGAGCATCTGATTAAGGCCTTTCAAGAGGGAGCAGATATCCATACCTCGACGGCCATGCGGGTCTTTGGAATTGAACGTCCTGAGGATGTGACTCCAAATGACCGTCGTAATGCCAAGGCTGTGAACTTCGGAGTGGTTTACGGGATTTCAGACTTTGGTTTGTCTAATAATCTGGGCATCAGCCGTAAGGAAGCCAAAGCCTACATTGACACTTACTTTGAACGCTTCCCAGGTATTAAAAACTACATGGATGAGGTGGTGCATGAGGCGCGTGATAAGGGCTATGTAGAGACTCTCTTCAAGCGTCGTCGTGAGTTGCCAGATATTAATTCGCGCAACTTTAACATTCGTGGTTTTGCAGAGCGGACAGCTATCAACTCCCCTATCCAGGGATCTGCAGCAGATATTCTCAAAATTGCTATGATACAACTAGATAAGGCTTTAGTAGCGGGCGGTTATCAGACCAAGATGCTCTTGCAAGTGCACGATGAAATCGTCCTCGAGGTTCCGAAATCAGAACTAGCAGCCGTCAAAGTATTAGTGAAACAAACCATGGAAGAAGCCATCCAACTCAGTGTTCCCCTTATCGCAGATGAAAATGAAGGGGCAACCTGGTACGAGGCTAAATAAGGAAGTTAAGAAAGAGTTTGAAGCATTTGCCTTCAAACTCTTTTTCATAGTTTTCTGTAAGCAGTTTCCTTGACTTTTCCTTGACTTTTCCTTGTATTTGCGTTACTATATTTCCATATAAGATATGGGAGTCTGTGTACAGTCTGAGAGGAAGTGTTAAACTTCGACCGCACCTGATCTGGGTAATGCCAGCGTAGGGAACGATACTTAGCCGAATTCTGCACCTTTTCCATATATGGAAGGGGTTTTCTTTTTGTCAAAAGGAAACCTGAGAAAAGGAGGTCTTTATGAAAGCAAGCATTGCCTTGCAAGTCTTGCCCTTATCACAGGGGATTGATCGAATTGCTATTATCGATCAGGTTATTGCTTATCTGCAAGCTCAGTCCGTGACCATGGTGGTGACACCCTTTGAAACGGTCTTGGAAGGGGAGTTTGATGAGCTCATGCGCATTCTCAAAGACGCGCTAGAAGTGGCAGGGCAGGAGGCAGATAATGTCTTTGCCAATGTCAAAATAAATGTAGGAGAGATTCTAAGTATTGATGAGAAACTTGAAAAGTATACTGAGACGTCACATTAGTCTATTTGGTTTTCTAGGAGTCTTGTCAATCTGGCAGTTAGCGGGAATATTCAAACTTTTACCCAAGTTTATCCTGCCAACCCCTTTTGAAATTCTCCAGGCCTTTGCTCGTGACAGAGAATTTCTCTGGCACCATAGCTGGGCGACCTTGAGAGTGGCTTTGCTAGGTCTAGTCTTAGGAGTCTTGATTGCCTGTCTGATGGCAGTGCTTATGGACAGTTTAACTTGGCTCAATGATCTTATCTATCCCATGATGGTGGTTATCCAGACCATTCCGACCATTGCCATAGCGCCTATCTTGGTCTTGTGGTTGGGTTATGGGATTTTACCCAAGATTGTCTTGATTATTCTGACGACAACCTTCCCTATCATTGTTAGTATCTTGGACGGTTTTAGGCATTGTGACAAGGATATGCTGACCTTGTTTAGTCTGATGCGAGCAAACCCTTGGCAAATCCTTTGGCATTTTAAAATCCCGGTCAGTCTGCCCTACTTTTATGCAGGTCTGAGGGTCAGTGTCTCCTACGCCTTTATCACAACCGTGGTGTCTGAGTGGTTGGGAGGTTTTGAAGGACTAGGTGTCTACATGATTCAGTCCAAGAAACTGTTTCAATATGATACTATGTTTGCCATTATTATTCTGGTGTCGATTATCAGTCTTCTAGGTATGAAGCTGGTCGATATCAGTGAAAAATATGTGATTAAATGGAAACGTACTTAAAATAGAGCGTTTTTGAAAAAGAAAAGAGGAAATGAAAATGAAGAAAACATGGAAAGTGTTTTTAACGCTTGTAACAGCTCTTGTAGCTGTCGTGCTGGTGGCCTGTGGTCAAGGAACTGCTTCTAAGGACAACAAAGAAGCAGAAGTTAAGAAGATTGACTTTATCCTAGACTGGACGCCAAATACCAACCACACAGGACTTTATGTAGCCAAGGAGAAAGGCTATTTCAAAGAAGCTGGAGTAGATGTTGACTTGAAATTGCCACCAGAAGAAAGCTCATCTGACTTGGTGATCAATGGCAAGGCGCCATTTGCTATCTATTTCCAAGACTACATGGCTAAGAAATTGGAAAAAGGGGCAGGAATCACTGCTGTTGCCGCTATCGTTGAGCACAATACATCAGGAATCATCTCACGTAAATCGGACAATGTCAGCAGTCCAAAGGACTTGGTTGGGAAGAAATACGGAACCTGGAATGACCCGACTGAGCTTGCTATGTTGAAAACCTTGGTGGAATCTCAAGGTGGAGACTTCGAGAAGGTCGAAAAAGTACCAAACAACGACTCAAACTCCATCACACCAATTGCCAATGGCGTCTTTGACACTGCTTGGATCTACTACGGTTGGGATGGTATCCTTGCTAAATCTCAAGGCGTAGACGCTAACTTCATGTACTTGAAAGACTATGTCAAGGAATTTGACTACTACTCACCAGTTATCATCGCAAACAACGACTATCTCAAAGATAACAAGGAAGAAGCTCGTAAAGTTATCCAAGCTATCAAAAAAGGCTACCAATACGCTATGGAACATCCAGAAGAAGCTGCAGATATCCTCATCAAGAATGCTCCCGAACTCAAGGAAAAACGTGATTTCGTCATCGAATCGCAAAAATACTTGTCAAAAGAATACGCAAGCGACAAGGAAAAATGGGGACAATTTGACGCAGACCGTTGGAATGCCTTCTACAAGTGGGATAAAGAAAATGGTATCCTAAAAGAAGACTTGACAGATAAAGGCTTCACTAACGAATTTGTAAAATAATGACAGAAATTAGACTAGAACACGTAAGCTATGCCTATGGCGATGAAAAGATTTTAGAGGACATCAACCTGCGGGTGACTTCGGGTGAAGTCGTTTCTATCCTAGGTCCAAGTGGTGTTGGAAAGACCACTCTCTTTAACCTAATCGCTGGGATTTTAGAAGTCCAGTCTGGGCGAATTGTCCTTGACGGCGAGGAAAATCCTAAGGGGCGCGTGAGTTATATGTTGCAAAAGGATCTACTCTTGGAGCACAAGACGGTGCTTGGCAATATCATTCTGCCTCTCTTGATTCAAAAGGTGGATAAGGCGGAAGCCGTTGCCCGAGCGGATGGTATCCTTGCGACCTTCCAGTTGACAGCTGTACGGGACAAGTATCCTCACGAACTCAGTGGAGGGATGCGTCAGCGTGTGGCCTTGCTTCGTACCTATCTTTTCGGACACAAGCTCTTTCTTCTTGACGAGGCTTTTAGCGCTTTGGATGAGATGACCAAAATGGAACTCCACGCTTGGTATTTGGAGATTCACAAGCAGTTGCAGCTGACGACCCTCATCATCACACATAGTATCGAAGAGGCCCTCAATCTTAGCGACCGCATCTATATCTTGAAAAATCGCCCTGGGCAGATTGTTTCAGAAATTAAACTAGATTGGTCTGAAGACGAGGACAAGGAAGTTCAAAAGATTGCCTACAAGCGACAAATCTTAGCAGAATTGGGATTAAATACGTAGCCTTTTAGGAAATTAGTATATATTAAATACAAGCGAAATTCTTGCCTGTATTTAATTGTTTCAAAGCTGATGAACATGCATGATTGGGCTTATTATTTAAAAAAATGGTAAGTTAATATAAAAATAATTAAATTTTAGTTGACATTTTGTAATGGAACTGTATAATATAATTGAACCATTATAGACAATAAGGAGGATAATGTGGTGAAAAAGAGAACTAGTAAACTCTTTCATGGCTTGATGACCTTGCTGCTAGTAGTGTCAGTTTTTCTACCTGCACTCAAAGTTAGCACTGTTGTTCAAGCGGAGGAACTACCAGCAAGCAGTTATACAATGAAAACTGTTTCAACAATCAACAATAACAAACTTGTTGATGGCGCTAAGTACGGGGAAGGTAAATTCTATCTTCAACCAACTTATAGTTTCCCCAACGAAGTAACCCTCAAAGATGGGGATTACATGGTGTATCATGTTCCAAACGAATTTAAGATTGAAAAAGATTCTGTTACGGAATTGAAAGCACCAGATGGGCAAACAACTATTGCTGAATTGACAACTAGTAGAGCAGATAACACAGCTACTGTCAAAGTAACAAATGCTGCTTACTTTGCTAATTTGTCAGAGAACAAGGAAATTAAAGCTTTGTTTACAGTCGTTTGGGCAGATAGTGTTAAATTAAACACTCCTTATCAAATTGATATCCCAGGTGACCAAGTTTACACTTTGACTCGTATCGTCCCAGATGATGACCCAACTGGATTTACTAAATGGGGAGTTCAAGACTCAGACGATCCTAACTATGTAAACTGGCGTATCCGTGTTAACCGTTATGCAAAATCTTACACAGGGGTTAAACTCGAAGATACTATTCCAGAAGGACAAGTTCTTGCGAGTGAAATTACTGGTTACTACTTTACTGAGTGGAACAAAGCTGAAGCTCGTCCAAAACTAGAAGCTGCCCATATCAACGTTGTTGATGGAAATCACTTTACAATCACTCCAAACGGTGATGGTACAATGGACGGACAAGGTCTCTATATCCTATATAAAACTCGTCTAACTGCTCCTGTTGACAATGCAACTAAAAAAGCATTCAACGATGTAAAAGCGACAACCGATCAAGAAACATTTGATGTTCATGGATTTGCTCCTTTGACAACTACGGAAGGTATCGGTTCAGGTGCGAAGTCTGATGAGGTTGAATTCCAAGTTAAGAAAAAACTTGAAGGAAAAACTCTTGAGGCAGATGCATTTACTTTCCAATTGATTGCTCCAGATGGAACTATCAAAGAAGCTAAGAATGATGCTGAAGGAAATATTAAATTCCCAACAGTTAAATTCTCTAATGAAGGTACATTCAAATACCAAATTAAAGAAGTAAATGACAACAAACCTGGCTATACATACGATGATTCAGTACTTGAAGCAGAAGTTACTGTAGCAAACGTGTATGGTCAAAAGATTGCAAGCGTTAAATACAAAGATTCTAAGAAAGAATTTACAAACTCATACGCTGCTAAAGAAGCAAAACTTCAACTTGAAGCTAAGAAAGTCTTGAATGGTAAAGCTATTGAGGCTGGCCAATTTGAATTTGAGTTGAAAGAAAACGGAACAGTTCTCCACACTGTTTCAAACGATGCAAACGGTAAGATTCAATTCCCAGAACTTACGTTCACAAAAGAAGAAACTCGTACATTCACTATCGCTGAAAAAGCAGGTGATGTAGCCGGAGTTGAATACGACCCGAATGCTTATGAAGTAAAAGTAGTCGTTAAAGATAACGGTCAAGGTCAACTTGTCGCAACTGCAACAGGTGCTGAAAACCTTACTTTCACGAACGTTTATAAAGCTAAACCAGCAAAAGCTACCATCACAGCTACTAAAGTCTTGAATGGTAAAGAGCTTGAAGCTGATAAATACGAATTCGAACTTAAAGAAGGTGACAAAGTCGTTGCGACAGCTAAAAACGCTGCAGACGGTACTGTGACTTTCAAAGACATTGAGTACGCAGCAGTAGAAAACCACACTTACACTATCTCTGAAAAAGCAGGTAGCGAAGGGGGTGTGACATACGACACTGCTAAACACGAAGTTAAGGTAGCAGTTACAGATAACGGCCAAGGTCAATTTGTTGCAACTGTTACAGGTAACAACCCAACCTTCACCAATACCTATAAAGCAGCTCCAGCAAAAGCTACTATCACAGCTACTAAAGTCTTGGATGGTAAAGCTCTTGAAGCTGATAAATACGAATTCGAACTTAAAGAAGGTGACAAAGTCGTTGCAACAGCTAAAAACGCTGCAGACGGTACTGTTACTTTCAAAGACATTGAGTACGCAGTAGCAGGTGACCACACTTACACTATCTCAGAAAAAGCAGGTAGCGAAGCAGGTGTGACATACGATGAATCTACTCACAATGTAACAGTGAACGTTACAGATAACGGGGAAGGAAAACTTGTTGCAGATGTAAAAGACAACAACCCAACCTTCACCAACACTTATAAAGCAGCTAAAACAAGTGCAACGATCACGGCTAAGAAAGCCTTGAATGGTAAAGCTCTTGAAGCTGATAAATACGAATTCGAACTTAAAGAAGGTGACAAAGTCGTTGCAACAGCTAAAAACGCTGCCGACGGAACTGTTACTTTCAAAGAAATCGAATACAATGAAGCAGGTGACCACACTTACACTATCTCAGAAAAAGCAGGTAGCGAAGCAGGTGTGACATACGATAAATCTACTCACAATGTAACAGTAAAAGTTACAGATAACGGGGAAGGAAAACTTGTTGCAGATGTAAAAGACAACAACCCAACCTTCACTAACACTTATAAAGCAACTTCAACAACAGCTACTATCACGGCTACTAAAGTCTTGAATGGTAAAGCTCTAGAAGCTGGTAAATATGAGTTTGAACTTAAAGAAGGTGACAAAGTCGTTGCGACAGCTAAAAATGCTGCAGATGGCACTGTTACTTTCGAAGCGATCGAATACGCAGCAGCAGGTGACCACACTTACACTATCACTGAAAAAGCAGGTAGCGAAGCAGGTGTGACTTACGATACTACTAAACACGAAGTTAAGGTAAACGTTACAGATGATGGTGCAGGTCAACTTGTTGCAACTGTTACAGGTAACAACCCAACCTTCACCAACACTTATAAAGCAGCTTCAACAACTGTAAACATCACGGCTACTAAAGTCTTGAATGGTAAAGCTCTTGAAGCCGGTAAATATGAGTTTGAACTTAAAGAAGGTGACAAAGTAATCGGAACAGCTACAAACGCTGCAGACGGTACAGTTGCTTTCGAAGGTATCGAATACAAAGAAGCAGGTAGCCACACTTACACTATCTCAGAAAAAGCAGGTAGCGAAGCAGGTGTGACATACGACACTGCTACACATAAAGTGACAGTTGAAGTTGTTGATAACGGTGCAGGCAAACTTGTTGCGACTGTAACTGACAACAACCCAACCTTCACAAATACTTATGTTGCATCTTCTACACAAGTAACTTTCACAGCTAAGAAAGTCTTGAAAGGTGATAAAGAGCTTGTAAAAGGTCAATTTAAGTTTGAACTTAAAGAAGGTGACAAAGTCGTTGAGACAGCTACAAACGCTGCAGACGGTACTGTTACTTTCACAGCAATTGAGTACAAAGAAGCAGGTGAGCACACTTACACTATTACTGAAGTAAAAGGTAAGGATGAGAATATCAAATATGATGAAAATTCTTACGAAGTGACAGTAAAAGTGACAGATAATGGTGCAGGTCAACTTGTAACAGAAGTTACAGGTAACAACCCAACAATCACTAACACGTATACTGAACCGAAAAAAGAAGAACCTAAGGAAGAACCTAAGGGTGAACAGCCTAAGGGAGATTTGCCAAACACTGGTGGAGCAGACTTTACAGCATTCTCTACTATTCTTGGTCTAGTTCTTGCAGCTTTGGCAGGACTTGTATACCGTGCTAAAAAAGTTGACTAATCTTAACTTTGAATAAAGCAAAAAGATGGTGACCGTTTTACGGTCCCATCTTTTTGTTTTGGATATTTTATAATAATCTTCGCAACTTGTTCCCTTTTTCTTTAAAAAAATCAAAAATTTCGGTATAATAGTCAAAGATAGTCAAGGTTCAAAGAAGGAGTTTGATTTACTATGAGATTTAAAAATATATCAGATCATATCGAAGCCTATATCAAGGCAATTTTAGACCAATCTGGTATCGTGGAATTGCAGCGGAGCCAGTTGGCAGATACCTTTCAGGTTGTGCCAAGTCAGATCAACTATGTCATCAAGACCCGCTTTACGGAAAGTAGAGGTTACTTGGTTGAGAGCAAGCGTGGTGGCGGAGGCTACATTCGCATCGGACGGATTGAGTTTTCCAATCATCATGAGATGCTCCGCGATTTGCTTTACTCGATTGGTGAGCGAGTTAGTCAGGAGATTTATGAGGATATTCTCCAGCTTTTGGTGGAGCAGGACTTGATGACCAAGCAGGAGATGACCTTGCTGGCATCTGTGGCAACGGATCGTGTCCTAGGGGAAGAATCTTCAGTTGTCCGTGCCAATATGCTCCGACAGCTATTACAAGAGGTAGATAGAAAAGAGAAGTAAGATGAACTATTCAAAAGCATTGAATGAATGTATCGAAAGTGCCTATATGGTTGCGGGCCATTTTGGAGCTCGATATCTAGAGTCTTGGCATTTATTGATTGCCATGTCCAATCACAGTTACAGTGTGGCAGGTGCTACTCTAAATGATTATCCTTATGAAATGGACCGTTTAGAAGAGGTTGCTTTAGAACTGACTGAAACGGACTATAGCCAAGACGAAACCTTTACGGAATTGCCCTTTTCCCATCGTTTGGAGGTTCTCTTTGCAGAAGCAGAGTATGTGGCCTCAGTGGTCCATGCTAAGGTGCTAGGGACAGAGCATGTCCTCTATGCGATTTTGCATGATGGCAATGCCTTGGCAACTCGCATCTTGGAGAGAGCAGGCTTTTCTTATGAAGACCAGAAAGATCAGGTCAGAATTGCTGCTCTTCGTCGCAATTTAGAAGAGCGTGCAGGTTGGACAAGAGAAGATCTTAAGGCTTTGCGCCAACGCCATCGCACGGTAGCAGACAAGCAAAATTCCATGGCCAATATGATGGGCATGCCACAGAATCCAAGTGGCGGTCTAGAGGATTATACGCATGACCTGACGGAGCAAGCGCTCTCTGGCAAGTTAGAGCCAGTTATCGGTCGTGACAAGGAAATCTCACGTATGATTCAGATTTTGAGTCGGAAGACCAAGAACAATCCTGTCTTGGTTGGAGATGCGGGTGTCGGGAAAACAGCTCTAGCACTTGGTCTTGCTCAGCGTATTGCTAGTGGGGATGTACCTGCGGAAATGGCCAAGATGCGCGTTTTGGAGCTTGATTTGATGAATGTTGTTGCGGGAACACGTTTCCGTGGAGATTTTGAAGAACGTATGAACAACATCATCAAGGATATCGAGGAAGATGGTAAAGTAATCCTCTTTATCGATGAACTTCACACCATCATGGGTTCTGGTAGCGGTATTGACTCGACTCTAGATGCGGCCAATATCTTGAAGCCAGCCTTGGCTCGTGGAACTTTGAGAACGGTTGGTGCCACCACTCAGGAAGAATACCAAAAACACATCGAAAAAGATGCAGCCCTTTCTCGTCGTTTTGCTAAAGTGACCATTGAAGAGCCAAGTTTAGCTGATAGCATGACCATTTTGCAAGGTTTGAAGGCGACCTATGAGAAACACCACCGTGTGCAAATCACAGATGAAGCTGTCGAAACGGCTGTTAAGATGGCGCATCGTTACCTGACCAGTCGTCACTTGCCAGACTCTGCTATCGACCTCTTGGATGAGGCAGCAGCAACTGTGCAAAACAAATCCAAGCATGTGAGAATGGACGAATCCGACTTGAGTCCAGCTGACAAGGCCTTGATGGATGGCAAGTGGAAACAAGCAGCTCAGCTAATTGCAAAGGAGCAGGAAGTCCCTGTCTATAAAGACTTGGTGACAGAATCTGATATTTTAACCACTTTGAGCCGCTTGTCAGGTATCCCAGTACAAAAACTGACCCAGACTGATGCCAAGAAATACCTGAACTTGGAAGCGGAACTGCACAAACGTGTCATCGGTCAAGATCAAGCTGTTTCAGGTATTAGTCGTGCCATCCGCCGCAACCAGTCAGGAATTCGCAGCCACAAGCGTCCGATTGGTTCCTTTATGTTCCTAGGGCCAACGGGTGTCGGTAAGACCGAATTGGCCAAGGCTTTGGCAGAAGTTCTCTTTGATGACGAATCAGCCCTTATCCGCTTTGATATGAGTGAATATATGGAGAAATTTGCAGCCAGCCGTCTCAATGGAGCTCCTCCGGGCTATGTGGGCTACGAAGAAGGTGGGGAGTTGACCGAGAAGGTTCGCAACAAACCTTACTCAGTGCTTCTCTTTGACGAGGTAGAGAAGGCCCACCCAGACATCTTTAATGTTCTCTTGCAAGTCTTGGACGACGGTGTCTTGACAGATAGCAAGGGACGCAAGGTTGACTTTTCAAATACCATTATCATCATGACGTCAAACCTTGGTGTGACAGCCCTTCGTGATGACAAGATGGTCGGCTTTGGGGCCAAGGACATTCGTTTTGACCAGGAAAATATGGAAAAACGAATCTTCGAAGAGTTGAAAAAAGCTTATCGACCAGAGTTTATCAACCGTATTGATGAAAAGGTGGTCTTCCATAGCTTAGATAGCAAACACATGCAGGAAATTGTCAAGATCATGGTTAGACCATTGATTGCTAGCCTGGCAGAGAAGGGTATCGACTTGAAACTGCAAGCTTCAGCGTTGAAGTTACTAGCAAGCCAAGGATATGATCCGGAAATGGGAGCTCGCCCACTTCGCAGAACACTGCAAACAGAGGTGGAAGACAAGCTAGCTGAGCTCCTCCTCAAGGGAGAACTGGTAGCAGGCAAGACCCTCAAGATAGGTGTCAAAGCTGGTCAATTAAAATTTGATATTGCTTAAAAATGGAGAATCAGGAGGAATCCTGATTCTTTTTCATCATCTTTTTATAAAAAGTAATAAAAAACTATTGACAAAACAAAAATATAAGATATAATAAAAACATAGAAAATAAAAATATCGAAAATCATAAAAAGGTAAAACGTTTATGAAAAAGAAAACAGCAGTGGTATTTGGGACCTTTGCCCCTCTCCATCAAGGGCATATCGACCTGATCCAGAGAGCGAAGCGCCAGTGTGATCAGGTCTGGGTAGTCGTTTCAGGCTATGAGGGAGACCGAGGGGAGCAGGTAGGCTTAAGTCTTCAAAAAAGATTTCGCTATATCAGAGAGGCTTTTCGTGATGACGAGTTGACCTCTGTCTGCAAGTTAGATGAAACCAACCTTCCCCGGTACCCTATGGGCTGGCAGGAGTGGTTGGATCAGATGTTATCGGAGATTTCCTACGATGAAGCCCAGCAAGAACTGATCTTTTTTGTGGGAGAACGTGACTACCAGCAAGAATTATCAAATCGTGGCTTTGAGACCGTTTTGCAAGAAAGAAAGTTTGGAATCTCAGCGACTATGATTCGAGAAAATCCAAGCAAATATTGGAAATATATTGCTCAGCCCTTCCGTCGTCAGTTTACCAAGAAAGTGTTGATTATGGGAAGTGCCAGCAATGGGAAGACCACTCTGGCCAAGGATTTGGCAAGGTATTACGATGCGCCGGTCAGCTTGGAATACGCACGCGAGTACCAGATCAAAAACAATGTCCGCGACGATGAATTGACTCCAAAGGATTATTATTATCTCCTTTTAGGGCAGTATGACCAGACCTCCAAGTTAATAGATAGCAATGCCAATCGAGGCCTAGTAATAGCTGACACCAACTCCTTAGTAACCAAGGGCTACTATGATTATTACATGGAGACTGAGGACCAAGGGGACTTATCAGGAGAAACCTTTGACAATCTCTTTGTTTCTATCTTGGCTAAGGAAAAATGGGACTTGATTCTCTTTGTGCAGCCTGTCGGTTCTTATGTCAATGACGGATTTAGAGATATGACCATGGCGGAAGACCATATTCGCTACAGTTTTTCCCAGCATCTGGACCAGATGAGAGAGCGATATTTAACCACCATTCCACTAGTTTATCTAGCTGAGGATTACCTAGGCAATTATGAAGCAGCCAAAGTGGCTATCGATGCCATTTACCAAGCAGATTAGGAGAAAATGATGAAAACAGTAACTAAAAAAATCACACAATTTATCGAAAACTTTAACAATGTCCATGCAGAAGCTCGCAAGATTGGTTTTGCAGGGATCATGCGCCTGCTCTGGAAAGATCTCTTTGTCGGACGTAGCCTTTTCCAGTGGTTGTATCTCATCGCCTTGTCAAGTGTTCCCTTGATCTTGGAATTCACACAAAATACGGAAAGTCATGACTGGCTGAGCTTGTTTGCATCCTGGACTGGGATTGTCTGTGTTATCTTGGTAGCAGAAGGGCGTGCAAGCAATTATCTCTTTGGGGCTATTAACTCAGCTATCTATTTGATTTTAGCCATGAATGCGACTTTTTATGGCGAAGTCTTGACGACTGTTTACTTCTTTATCATGCAGCCGATTGGTCTCTATGCTTGGCTGTCCAATCGTATCAATGACCAAGGAAAACCAGAAGAATCCCACTTTGAAGCTAAGAAATTATCTGTTCTTGATTGGCTCAAGTACTTGGCCTTGACTGCCATTATCTGGATTGGTATGGGCTTGGCTTACCAAAGTATCAATAGCGCTCGCCCTTTCCGTGATAGTGTAACCGATGCGACCAATGGTGTTGGTCAGCTCTTGATGACACGTCTCTATCGTGAACAATGGATTTTCTGGATTGCAACCAATCTATTTAGTATCTACCTCTGGTGGGGTGAAAATATCCACATCCAAGGGATGTACTGGGTATACACACTCAACAGTCTAGTGGGATGGTACCAATGGACCAAGGCAGTTCGAAAGGAGGCTTAAAATGATAGACAAGAAGATTCCAGCAGGGATGACGGAAAAAGAGTATTATGAAATTCATGCCAGTCAGGAAGAGTTTTTGGATTGGTACTACAAGCAGGAACTCCCTCAATATGAAAAACCAAGTGTGACAGTAGATATGGTGGCTTACTGCTTTGTCGAAGGAAAGATCAAGCTATTGCTAATCCGTCGCAAGGCCCACCCTTATCAAAATTGTTTGGCTCTGGTTGGAGGCTTTATGGACAAGGGAGAAGATGCTGCACATGCCTGTCAGCGTGAAGTGAGAGAAGAAGTCAATCTCGATCTACCTTTAGAAAAAATCGAGCAATTGATGACAGTTTCGACTCCCGGTCGTGATCCGCGTGGCTGGACGGTGACCATTGCCCACTTGGTTTATCTGCCTAGTCGCGCATTAGACCTCGTTCAGGCAGGAGACGATGCCAAGGATGTCGTTTTCGTAGATGTCGATTTCCAGACAGGCAAATGCCTCCTAGAGGGAGTGGAGCTGGACGAGCAATCCTTCGCCTTTGACCATTATGCCATTATCCAAGAATCCATCAAACGAATCCAAGGCCGTCTCGACTGGAATCCTACCTTCCTTTATCTGCTGGAGGAGGAGTTCACTGTCTATGAAGGGACTGAACTGGTCAATCTCATCAACCCAGGTCGGCCAATCGTCAGCAATAACTTTCTCGTAAAATACGGAGAATATGTAGAAGAAGTCGGACTCAAACGAGTTCCTAAAAAGAAACCAAGAAAAACCTATCGATTGAAATAAAAAGTGAGGTCGGGAAAAGTTCCCGACCTCTTTGTTTGCCCTTATTAAATTACTTTGCTGTTGCGACTGTTTTTATTTTAGAACAATGCAAGCGACTATAACAGTAGGATGTAAAAAAATAGCTCTAATCTAGGAAATTTTCCTATTTTTTCGTTTCGATTACGAATAGAAATAATAGAGAGAAATTTTTTAAAATAGTTTCTCTAAATAGTTGACAGATTCAAGGCTCGATGTTACAATTATATTACAAAAAGATTTCTTAACATTTCAAAAATGTTACAAAGGAGTAGAAAAATGAAAAAGAAAACCTATATCAAATTGATGGCAGCGACTGTATTGGCTTCTACCTTGCTACTGGGAGCTTGTGGAAATAAAAACGAAACCACTCAAAGCAGCAGCTCTGCAAAGACAAGTCAGTCATCAAGTTCCAAAGCGGCTTCTTCTAGCAAAGAAAGCAAGACTCAAAAATCTTCAAGCTCAGTTTCATCTGAAAAAGCTCAAGCATCTTCTGATCAGTCTTCTACAACAGCAGATCAGTCACAAGCGAAATCAGCACCTGAATCAAGACAAGAACAAGCAACTCCTAGTCAACCAGCCCCTTCTCAGGCTCCGTCAACTCAGCAAGGTTCTCAAGCCCAGTCTAACCAGTCAACTTATGATCCAACAACTGACCGCAAACTTCAAGACAAGCAAGCAGAACACAACAAACGCTACAAGGGAGTTTTAACCATGGTGGATGGTGACTTCTCAGCTGCAGCAGGCAACTGGAAGCAAGCGAATGGCGAAATCATTACGGTTTCATCAGGAGGGCAATTCACAGTAGAAACTGCAGATGGGAAGAAAGAAAACTATTCTATCAGAGGCTACTCTTACACCCTTGATGATGGCAAGTATAATGCCAAAATCGGTGGAGGAAAAATCATCCAAATTACAACAGGTGCGGATGGTAAAGTTTCAAGCGTTGCCTTGATTCAATAATAGTACCTAGGTTTTCCTAGGATCTAAAAAACCGTAAACTCCAAGCGAGTTACGGTTTTTTCTATTATGCTTTGTCTAATTGCAAGAGGGCTTCAATCTCTGCTAGGGTGTTAGCTTGTGAAATGGCTCCACGAAGTTTGGCAGCGCCAGATGTTCCCCGAAGGTAGTGAGGAGCGAGGCCGCGGAATTCACGAACGGCTACGTTTTCTCCTTTGAGGTTAATCAAGCGTTTCAAGTGCTCGTAGGCGATTTTCATCTTGTCTTCAAATGTCAAGTCAGGGAGAATTTCTCCTGTTTCAAAGTAGTGGTTGATCTGGTTGAAGAGATAGGGGTTTCCCATGGCTGCGCGACCAATCATGACAGCGTCAGCACCGACTTCTTCGATACGCTGTTTGGCTTCTTGTACCGTACGGATATCACCATTTGCGATAAATGGAATCTTGGTCAAAGCTTGAGCAACCTTGTGTAGGGTCTCGAGGTCTGCGTGACCTGTGTACATTTGTTCGCGGGTACGGCCATGCATAGCAAGGGCAGACACACCTGCAGCCTCAGCTGCGAGGGCATTCTCCACGGCTAAGGATGGATCAGACCAGCCTGTACGCATTTTGACAGTGAGGGGGATATCAAGGACAGATTGGACCTTGTTGATGATAGAGTAGATCTTGTCTGGATCCTTGAGCCACATAGCGCCAGCTTCGTTCTTCACGATTTTGTTAACTGGGCAGCCCATGTTGATATCGACGATATCGGTCTTAGTGTTTTCTTGTATAAATTCTGCTGCGCGTGCGAGGCTGTCTTCGTCGCTACCAAAGAGTTGGATAGAAACGGGGTTTTCGCCTTCATCGATGTGAAGCATATGCAGGGTTTTTTCGTTGTTGTATTGGATTCCCTTGTCAGAGACCATTTCCATTACAACGAGTCCAGCCCCGAGCTCTTTTGCGATGGTACGAAAGGCTGAGTTGGTGACACCAGCCATGGGTGCTAAAACAGTACGATTGGGAATCTCAACATTGCCAATCATAAAGGGTGTATTAAGATTTGTCACGAATGAGTTCCTCCAGGTCGTTTTCATCAAAGTTATAAGTTGTTTGGCAGAATTGACAAGTGATTTCTGCCCCGTGGTCTTCCTCTTTCATTTCTTCAAGGTCTGAGCTTGGAAGGCTGGCAAGAGCGTTCATAAAACGGTCTTTACTGCAGTCACATTGGAAACGAATTTCTTCTTCAGATAGGCGTTTGTAAGATTCGTCACCATAGATGGCCTTGAGAAGGGCTTCGATATGGTCATCGCTTTCTAGAAGGGTTGAGATGGCTGGCATTTCTTGGATGCGTTTTTCAAAGCGGGCAATCTCCTCGTCCTTGGCTCCTGGCAATACTTGGAGAAGGAAACCTCCGGCAACTTCGACCTTGTCGTCTTTATCCAAAAGAACATTGAGCCCGACTGCTGAAGGGGTTTGTTGGCTTTCAGTCAGATAGTATGCCAAGTCTTCACCGATTTCTCCAGAGATGAGAGGAGTCATGGAGTTGTAAGGATTTCCAGTGCCATAGTCTGTGATAACGAGAAATTGGCCATTACCGACAAAAGGACCGACTAGGACTTCACCCGTTGCAGTTTTTTTGATATCTACACCGGGATTTTGCACATAGCCTTTGACATTTCCCTTAGTATCTGCAACTGTGATGATGGCGCCGAGAGAGCTAGTTCCAAGAACTTTAACCGTTAGCTTGGTATTTCCTTTTTCATTGGCTGCGAGAATCTGGCTAGCGATAAGGGTACGGCCAAGTGCAACAGTTGAACTGGCTTGAGTTTGATGTTTTTCTTGAGCAGTGCGGACGGTTTCCGTGCTATCAAGGACAAAAGCACGAAAGGCTCCGCTTTCTGATATAGTTTTAATAATTTTATCCATAGCTACTATTTTAGCATAAAAAAGCTCAAAGGGGGAGCCGTGTGTTTGCTGTTAATTTTTAAACTGTTTAATTTGTGATAACTAGTATAGGGGATTTATAGTAATGGGAATTTTTATTGACGTCAAACATTAATATTTTAACTTATCTTAAAATAAGCTAAAACCATTTTTTAAGTTATGGTAAACAGTTGAAAAAAAGGTTGATAAAGTGGTAAAATGTTAGGAAGATAAGGCAGTAATTGCTGATTTGCATAGCTTTTCTGAAAATTTACAAAAAAAGAAGTCGAATATGAAAAAAAAGAGAACATTTTATATTTTTTGTGCTCAAACATTTCTGTATTTCGTTATTTTGCTTGGTTTGCTTTATTTTTTTAGTTACCTTGGACAGGGGCAAGGTGGCTTTATCTATAACGAATTTTAACTCAAAGGAGAAAACCTATTGTGTCAAATAAATCCATAGTTGATATGATTGAAATGATTGAGCACTTTGCTCAGACACAAGCCAGTTATCCAGTTTACAATGTTTTGGGGCAGGAGCATACTTATGGTGATCTGAAGGCTGATTCGGATAGTTTGGCTGCAGCTATCGACCAACTAGGCTTGCCTGAGAAATCTCCAGTCGTCGTTTTTGGTGGTCAGGAATATGAGATGTTGGCTACCTTTGTAGCGCTGACTAAGTCGGGGCATGCCTACATTCCTATTGACAGCCATTCGGCCTTGGAACGAATTTCTGCTATCGTAGAAGTTGCAGAGCCAAGTTTGATTATTGCCATCTCAGATTTTCCATTAGAGCAAACTAGCACACCAATGCTGAATTTAGAGCAAGTCCATGAAGCTTTTGCTCAAGCTTCTAGCTACGAGATGACCCATCCAGTCAAGGGGGATGACAACTACTACATCATCTTTACTTCTGGTACGACTGGTAAGCCTAAGGGAGTGCAGATTTCCCATGATAATCTCCTCAGCTTTACCAACTGGATGATTACAGACAAGGAATTTGCGACGCCAAGTCGTCCACAAATGCTGGCTCAGCCCCCTTATTCTTTTGACCTATCTGTCATGTACTGGGCACCGACTTTGGCACTTGGTGGCACGCTTTTTGCTCTTCCTTCAGCCATTACTCAGGACTTCAAAAAACTCTTTGCGACCATCTTTTCCTTGCCAATCGCTATCTGGACCTCGACGCCTTCCTTTGCAGATATGGCCATGTTGTCAGAAGACTTTAACAGTGAGAAAATGCCAGGAATCACGCATTTCTACTTTGATGGTGAAGAATTGACGGTTAAAACAGCTCAAAAACTACGCGAGCGATTCCCAAATGCCCGTATCATCAATGCCTACGGACCAACAGAAGCGACAGTAGCCCTATCAGCAGTTGCAGTAACAGACGAAATGTTGAAGACTCTCAAACGCCTGCCAATCGGCTATACTAAGGCTGATTCTCCGACCTTTATCATTGATGAGGGAGGTAAGAAAGTTCCAAATGGTGAGCAGGGAGAAATCATCGTTTCTGGGCCAGCTGTTTCAAAAGGCTATATGAATAATCCTGAAAAAACGGCAGAAGCTTTCTTTGAGTTCGAAGGTCTGCCAGCCTACCACACAGGAGATGTGGGAACCATGACAGATGAGGGCTTGCTTCTCTATGGTGGACGGATGGACTTCCAGATTAAGTTTAATGGTTATCGTATTGAGCTTGAAGATGTCTCTCAAAACCTCAACAAATCTTGCTTTATCGAGTCTGCTGTTGCTGTTCCGCGTTATAACAAGGACCACAAGGTACAAAATCTACTGGCCTATGTCATCTTAAAAGATGGTGTTCGCGAGCAGTTTGAACGTGATATCGATATTACCAAGGCTATCAAAGAAGACCTAGCAGATATCATGATGTCTTATATGATGCCATCTAAATTCCTTTATCGGGACAGCCTACCGCTGACTCCTAATGGTAAGATTGACATCAAAGGCTTGATCAATGAGGTAAACAGCCGATGATGGAATTTTTCAAACAGTTTCCTCATTTGGAACCTTATGGGAATCCACAGTATTTTCTATACATCATCGGAGCGACCTTGCCCATCTTTATCGGTCTTTTTTTCAAGAAACGTTTTGCCTTGTACGAGGTGCTTGTTAGTCTTTTCTTTATCCTAGCCATGTTGACAGGTGGGAAGACGGATCAAATAAGCGCTTTTATTCTTTATGTTATCTGGCAAGTACTGCTTGTATCTTTCTACAAAAGGTACAGGAAAAAACGGGATAGTAAATGGATATTTTACCTGGTTAGCTTTTTATCCCTATTGCCTATCGTCTTTGTGAAAGTATCTCCTGCTATTCATGGACCTCAATCTTTGTTTGGATTTTTAGGGATTTCTTACTTGACCTTTCGTGCAGTTGGGGTTATCGTTGAGTTGAGAGATGGTGTTATCAAGGATTTAACGATCTGGCAATTCTTACGTTTTCTTCTTTTTATGCCGACTTTCTCAAGTGGTCCTATTGATCGTTTTAAACGTTTCAATGAAAATTACGAGACCATTCCTGAGCGGGATGAGCTGATGGATATGCTAGAAAAGGCTGTCAAATATATCATGCTTGGCTTCCTCTACAAGTTTATCTTGGCTCACATTTTAGGAGAGACATTATTGCCTCCGCTGAAAAATTTGGCCTTGCAAACAGGTGGTTTCTTTAACCATTATGCTCTTGCAGTTATGTATACCTTTGGTCTGGAGCTCTTCTTTGACTTTGCGGGCTACTCTATGTTTGCCTTGGCTATTTCAAACTTGATGGGTATTCATAGTCCTATCAACTTTAACAAGCCCTTTTTGTCAAGGGATTTAAAAGAGTTTTGGAATCGCTGGCACATGAGTCTGTCTTTCTGGTTCCGTGACTTTGTCTTTATGCGGATGGTCATGGTGTTGACCAGAAAGAAGGTTTTTAAGAATCGCAATGTCACTTCAAGTGTAGCCTATATTCTCAATATGCTGATTATGGGATTTTGGCATGGTGTGACCTGGTACTATATCGCCTACGGACTTTTCCATGGGATTGGGCTAGTCATCAATGACGCTTGGGTTCGTAAGAAAAAAGCGCTCAATAAAGAACGGAAAAAAGCTGGAAAGGGTTCCTTACCTGAGAATCGCTGGATTCAGTTGCTTGGCATGGTTGTCACCTTCCATGTCGTGATGATTTCATTCTTAATCTTTTCTGGATTTTTGAATGATTTGTGGTTTAAAAAATAAAAGGATATTAAAATGGATATCAAATCAGAAGTTATTGAAATTATTGATGAGTTGTTTATGGAAGATGTTTCTGACATGATGGATGAAGATCTTTTTGATGCCGGTGTCTTAGATAGCATGGGAACGGTTGAATTGATTGTTGAGATTGAAAACCGTTTTGACATTCGTGTTCCAGTGACGGAGTTCGGTCGTGATGACTGGAATACAGCTAATAAAATCGTAGAAGGTATTACGGAGTTGAAGAATGCTTAAACGCTTGTGGCTGATCTTCGGGCCTCTGCTTCTTGCTAGTATTCTTGTTTTCTTACTAATCTTTTTCTATCCAAACAATCCAAGTCATAATTTGATGGAAGAGAAATATTCTGCAGCAGCGATTAGTTCGGAAAGTTTTAAAGAGAGAAGTCAAAAAGTGAGAGCCTTTACGGAACCAAATATGCGCTTTATTCCCTTTTTTGGCTCAAGTGAGTGGATTCGTTTTGATAGCATGCACCCAGCGGTCTTGGCGGAGAAGTATAGCCGTCCCTACCGTCCTTACTTTTTGGGGCAAGCAGGAGCAGCTTCTCTCAATCAGTATTTCGGCATGCAGCAGATCTTGCCAGAAATCGAGGAAAAGCAGGCGGTATTTGTCATTTCGCCTCAGTGGTTTACAGAGGAGGACTATGAGCCAGCATTCTTCCAAAACTACTTTAACAACGATCAGTTGACAGCCTTTCTAGAAAATCAATCGGGAGATATAGGAGCCAAACATGCAGCTAAACGTCTCTTAAAGCAAAATCCAGGAGTCTCTATGAAGGGTATCGTTGAGAAGCTGTCAAAGGGTGAGGAATTATCAGAGGTTGATCATGCTATTATCAAGGCTTTTGCACGTTTTAATGAGCGTCAGGCCTCTCTATTTGGGCAATTTTCCATTCGAGGAAAACTCAAGTACAAGGAACACGTGGAGAACTATTTAAAAGATCTTCCAGATCAATTTTCTTATGAGGAGTTAGAAAAAATTGCTCGAAAGGATGCAGAAGCCAATACCAATAATAACGATATGGGAATTGAAAATCAATTTTATAAGACCCAGGTGAAAGACTACCTCGAGAAGTATAAGGGTTATCAAAAAAATTACAATTTTCTCAAGTCCTCTGAATACAATGATTTGCAGTTGGTTCTCAATCAATTTGCCAAATCAAAGGTCAATGTCCTTTTTGTGATCCAGCCTGTCAATAAAAAATGGATGGCCCATACAGGGCTCAGCGAGGAAATGTACCAACATGCTGTTGAAAAAATTCGTTACCAGTTAGAAAGTCAAGGTTTCACCAACATTGCTGACTTTTCTAAAAAAGGTGGAGATCCCTACTTTGTCAAGGACACCATTCACATTGGTTGGTTGGGTTGGCTAGCTTTTGATAAGGTTGTCAATCCCTTCTTGACGGATCCGACTCCAGCTCCAGACTATAAGATGAATGACCGCTTCTTTAGCAAGGACTGGGCGACCTATGATGGGAACATCAAAGATTTCCAATAAAATGAGTTAAAAGTTTGGGATTTAAACCCAAGCTTTTTTGTTTAAATGGCGAATATTTAAGATAAAAATAGGTCAAAAGTTTCAAAATTTTTAGAAATAGCGTATAATATAAAAGAGAAAAAGAAAAGAAAGGGATTTTAAAATGAACAAACGTTCTTTGTTACCTGTCTTATCGACAGCCCTGTTAGCTCCAGCCTTCTTAGCTGGACAAGTATACGCTGAAGAAGCAACAACTCCTGCAGAAAGTTCAGCTGTTGTAGCGACTCCTGCTACGTCGGCGACTCCAGCTCCTGTTGAGAGCCCTGCGGTACCGGAAACTTCGGAAACTTCAGAAGCGGTTGCACCTGCAGAAACTCCGTCAGCTCCTGCTGAATCTCCTAAAAGCGAAGAAAAGGACACCGTTATCTTACACACTAATGATGTCCATGGTCGTATTGTAGAGGAAAAAGGAGTAATTGGAGATGCCAAGTTAGCGACTGTCATTGAGCAGGAGCGTGCAAAATCAAATCAAAATACTCTGGTTGTTGACGCGGGAGACGCTTTCCAAGGTTTACCGATTTCCAACTCTACAAAGGGCGAAGCCCGCGCTGAAATTCTTAATAAGATGCAGTATGATGCCATGGCAGTAGGAAACCATGAGTTTGACTTTGGTTTAGACGAAGCTAAGAAATACAAGGAGATCTTGAAATTCCCATTACTTAGTTCAAATACCTACGTCAATGGTGCTCGTCTCTTTGAAGCTTCTACAATCGTTGATAAAGATAAGACTGTGGAAGGTGATGAGTTTGTTGTAATCGGCGTGACAACACCTGAAACAGCTACCAAAACTCACCCTAAAAATGTCAAAGGAGTAACTTTTACAGATCCAATCTCTGAAGTCAATAAGGTCATCGAAGAAGTTCAAGCCAAGGCTCGTGCAGAAGGCAAGGACTACAAACACTATGTTGTGCTGGCTCACTTGGGTGTGGATACTACAACTCCAGTCGAATGGCGTGGTTCAACTTTGGCAGAAGCCTTGTCTAAAAATCCTCGTTTGAAAGGGAAACGCGTAACAGTAATCGACGGTCACTCTCATACAGTAGAATCAACGACTTATGGAGACAATGTTACCTATAACCAGACAGGAAGCTACCTTCATAATGTAGGGAAAATCACCTACAAATCACGTCAGCTTTTGGGAAATCCAACTCAGATTCCGGCTGCTGATGCTAAAAAATTACCAGCCAATCCAACAGTAGAAAAACTGGTCAAAGACATTAAACAAAAATACGATGCTGAAAATGCTGTTGAAGTCGTTTCAAACAGCCCTGTAGAACTCAACGGAGATCGTGAAAATGTTCGGGTTCGTGAAACTAACCTCGGAAACGTCGTAGCGGACTCCCTCTATCAGTATGGTCAAACAGGATTTAGCCATCCTACTGACATCGCTGTGACAAATGGTGGTGGCTTGCGTGAAACTATTGCAAAAGGCAAACCGATTACGAAAGGAAATGTCATTGCCGTTCTTCCATTTGGAAATACCATCTCACAAATCCAAGTGACTGGGCAACAAGTATTGGATATGTTTGAAAAGTCACTCGGATCTATCTTGCAGGTCGATAAGGATGGCAAGAAGGTCTTGGATGAGAACGGGCAACCATTGCTAGAACCAAGTGGTGGCTTCTTGCAAGTTTCAGGTGTGAAGGTTTACTATGATACCAATCTACCATCAGGTAAACGTGTCTTGGCCATCCAGGTCAAAAACCGCACGACTGGTCGTTATGATCTCCTAGACCTCGCAAAAATTTACTACCTTGCAACCAATGATTTCCTAGCTGCGGGTGGTGATGGTTACACTATGTTAGGTGGTGCGCGTGAAGAAGGTCCTTCTATGGATGCAGCCTTTGAAGAGTATCTTAAAACCGCTGATTTGACCCAGTATGAAAAGATCAATCCGAACTCACGGACGATTTCTGTGGATTCTACAACTTTTAGTCTGCCGGTAGAAACGCCTCAAACGAATGCGGCTGCTAGCGATGCAACTACGAATGTGCCATTGACTTATGAGGTGGCAGGTCAATTTAGCAAGAAAGCAGTTGTCTCAGAAAAAGCCCTCCCAAATACAGGAAGTGAGCAGTCCATCTTCTTGCTCTTGATGGGAATGGTAGCTGGTTTGGCAGGTATCTTATCGAGTCGAAAACCAAAGCAAAAATAGGTTAAATTTTACATCTAGAAGAGTCTAGGGAAACGTTTTTACGCCTTTTTCCCTTGACTCTTTTTTGGTTTATGATATAATTAACCAGTAAAGAATCGGCGACTATCTATGTTTTTTACGAAAAGATAGCTAGGGAAGGAGTAACATATGAGACAGCTTGCACAGGAAATCGACAACTTTTTAAACGAGGTGATCTTGAGATCTGAGAACCAGCATGAAATTCTGATCGGGCATTGCACCAGTGATGTAGCCCTGACCAATACTCAGGAACACATCCTCATGCTCTTGTCGGAAGAATCCTTAACCAACTCGGAGTTGGCTCGTCGTCTTAATGTCAGTCAGGCAGCAGTGACCAAGGCTATCAAGTCTTTGGTCAAAGAAGGAATGTTAGAGACATCCAGAGATCCCAAGGATGCGCGTGTGATCTTTTACAAACTGACAGAGCTAGCTCGACCAGTAGCGGCAGAACACCACCATCATCATGAACACACGCTCTCAGCCTATGAACAAGTAGCGAATCAGTTTACTCCAAATGAACAAGAAGTCATCCAGCGGTTTTTAACTGCTTTAGTAGGAGAAATCAAATAATGCGGTATATTACAGTAGAGGACTTGTCTTTCTATTATGACAAAGAGCCTGTCCTCGAGCATATCAACTACAGTGTTGATAGTGGGGAGTTTGTCACCCTGACTGGTGAAAATGGGGCTGCCAAGACGACTCTTATCAAGGCGAGTCTAGGTATTTTGCAACCAAGATTTGGCAAGGTAACCATCTCAAAGACAAATACTCATGGGAAAAAGCTAAGGATAGCTTATCTTCCCCAGCAGATTGCCAGTTTTAATGCTGGCTTTCCAAGTACGGTTTATGAATTTGTCAAGTCGGGTCGCTATCCGCGAAAGGGCTGGTTCCGTCGTTTGAATGCCCACGATGAGGAGCATATCAAGGCTAGTCTAGACTCAGTTGGTATGTGGGAACACCGTGATAAACGGATTGGTTCCCTCTCTGGTGGGCAAAAGCAACGAGCAGTGATTGCTCGGATGTTTGCTTCTGACCCAGATATCTTTGTCTTGGATGAACCGACGACAGGGATGGATGCTGGAAGCAAAAATGAATTTTACGAACTCATGCACCACAGTGCTCACCATCATGGTAAGGCCGTTTTGATGATTACCCATGATCCTGAGGAGGTCAGGGCCTATGCAGACCGCAATATTCACCTAGTGCGTAACCAAGACTCGCCATGGCGTTGTTTCAACGTTCACGAAAGCGACCAGGAGGTGGAACATGCTTAGTTTGTTATCTTATGACTTTATGCAGCGAGCCTTCTTGGCGGTCATTGCCATGAGTCTCTTTTCACCAGTCCTCGGGACCTTCCTTATCTTACGTCGCCAGAGTCTCATGAGTGATACACTCAGTCACGTTTCGCTATCAGGTGTAGCCTTTGGTCTGGTTTTGGGGATTTCTCCAACTATTTCAACCATTGCTATTGTCTTGATCGCAGCGGTCTTTCTAGAGTATCTCCGTACAGTCTATAAGAACTTTATGGAAATCGGAACTGCCATCCTCATGTCGACAGGGCTTGCAGTGTCTCTTATCGTGATGAGTAAGGGGAAAAGTTCGAGTTCCATGAGTTTGGACCAATATCTCTTTGGTTCGATTGTGACCATTAGCCAGGAGCAGGTGATTTTCCTCTTTGCCATTGCGGCGGTCGTTTTACTCTTGACTTTCTTATTCTTGCGACCAATGTATATCCTGACTTTTGATGAGGACACGGCCTTTGTGGATGGCTTGCCAGTTCGTACCATGTCTATTCTTTTTAACATGGTGACAGGGGTGGCCATTGCCCTCATGATTCCAGCAGCAGGAGCCCTTTTGGTGTCGACCATTATGGTTTTGCCAGCTAGTATTGCCCTTCGTCTAGGGAAAAACTTCAAATCTGTTATGTTACTAGCCAGCGCTATTGGCTTTTTGGGAATGGTGGCAGGGCTCTATATATCCTACTATGCGGAAACCCCTGCTAGCGCTAGTATCACCATTATCTTTGTAGCTGTCTTTTTGTTAGTCAGTCTACTGAAACGTTTTATCAAATAGGAGAATGAAATGAAAAAAATTAGCTTACTACTGGCTAGCCTATGTGCCTTGTTTTTAGTGGCTTGTTCCAATCAAAAGCAAGCAGATGGGAAGCTAAATATCGTGACAACCTTTTACCCTGTCTACGAATTTACCAAACAAGTCGCAGGAGATACCGCTAATGTAGAACTTCTAATCGGTGCTGGTACAGAACCCCATGAATATGAACCGTCTGCAAAGGCAGTTGCTAAAATCCAAGACGCAGATACCTTTGTCTATGAAAATGAAAATATGGAAACTTGGGTTCCAAAATTGCTAGAATCCTTGGATAAGAAAAAAGTGAAAACCATCAAGGCGACAGGTGATATGCTCCTCTTGCCAGGTGGTGAGGAAGAAGAGGAAGGGCATGATCATGGTGGTGAGGGTCACCATCACGACTACGATCCCCACGTTTGGCTTTCACCAGCACGCGCCATCAAACTGGTAGAGCATATCCGTGACAGCTTGTCAGCAGATTATCCTGATAAAAAAGAGACTTTTGAGAAGAATGCGGCTGCCTATATTGAGAAGTTACAAGCCTTGGACAAGGCATACACAGATGGCTTGTCTCAAGCTAAACAAAAGAGCTTTGTGACCCAGCATGCTGCCTTTAACTACCTTGCCTTGGACTACGGTCTCAAGCAAGTATCCATCTCAGGTCTCTCACCAGATGCAGAACCATCAGCAGCACGTTTGGCAGAATTGACCGAGTATATCAAGAAAAACAAGATTTCCTATATCTACTTTGAAGAGAATGCCTCTCAAGCCCTTGCCAATACCCTCTCCAAAGAAACAGGTGTCAAACTAGATGTGCTTAATCCGCTGGAAAGTCTGACAGAAGAAGCGACCAAGGCTGGTGAGGACTATATCTCCGTGATGGAGAAAAATCTCAAGGCTTTGAAGCAGACAACAGACCAAGAAGGACCAGAAATTGAGCCAGAAAAGGAAGAAAACACCAAGACAGTTCACAATGGTTACTTTGAGGATGCAGACGTCAAGGACCGCACCTTGAGTGACTATGCAGGTAACTGGCAGTCTGTCTATCCTTTCCTTGAAGATGGAACTTTTGATCAAGTTTTTGACTACAAGGCTAAGTTGACTGGCAAGATGACCAAGGATGAGTATAAGGCCTACTATAGAAAAGGCTATCAGACAGATGTGACCAAGATCAACATTACGGATAATACTATGGAATTTGTTCAAGGTGGCCAAAGCAAGAAATTCACCTACAAGTATGTCGGCAAGAAAATCTTGACTTATAAGAAAGGTAATCGTGGAGTGCGCTTCCTTTTTGAAGCGACAGATGCAGATGCTGGACAATTCAAGTATGTTCAGTTTAGCGATCACAATATCGCCCCAGTCAAGGCAGAACATTTCCATATCTTCTTTGGAGGTACTAGCCAAGAAGCTCTCTTTGAAGAGATGGATAACTGGCCAACCTACTACCCAGATAACCTATCTGGCCAAGAAATCGCCCAAGAAATGTTGGCGCATTGATGCAAGAGAAAATCCCGCAAATCTGCGGGATTTTTTGCTAGAAATGATTAGGTTGTTAGGTATTATAGTACTACAGCTGTGCTGTTCACAATGTGATAAAGCAGTCATTTTCTACTGACTGCTTCTAACTAGCTGACGAATGCAAAAGCTACGATTGTACAAATTATAGAATCTTTTCAGGGGATTTAGGAAGGCATCTTAGTCATATTGACGCTGCTATCGCTTTTTGTTATAGTCAAGGAGAGAGCGGTCTGGAACAATAGTTTATTCACAGTCTGTGGATAAGTCTGAGGAAGAATGATATCTAATCCATGGTGTTGAAGTATTCTGATAATAGTTCCGTATATTAGTAACTTGCTAGAGAGCTAGTAAAAACCTTAGTACAGAGCCATTTGACAAAGGTATGTTTAGGGCGAAGGCTTCCAAGTCTAAGGGCTGGATTTTGGAGAAACTAGTTTTTAGGCATGTTTTCTTATCCACAAGTTGTGGATAACTTTGTGAACAAGAGAAAGAGATATGAGATGATGACGAAAATAAAACCACATGGACCATTACCAAGTCAGGCCCAGTTGGATTATTTAGAGGATGAACTAGCTGCCTTTATCCATTTTGGGCCCAATACCTTTTATGACCAAGAATGGGGAAGTGGGCAAGAGGATCCTATGCGTTTTAACCCGACCAAGTTGGATGCGCGTGAATGGGTTCGGGTACTCAAAGAAACAGGTTTTAAAAAGCTGATTTTGGTGGTGAAGCACCACGATGGTTTTGTCCTCTACCCGACAGCACATACAGATTATTCGGTCAAGGCTAGCCCTTGGAGGGATGGAAAGGGGGACTTGCTCCTTGAAGTTTCCCAAGCTGCAACTGAGTTTGACATGGATATGGGAGTTTATTTATCTCCTTGGGATGCCCATAGTCCCCTTTATCATGTGGACCGAGAAGCGGACTACAATGCCTACTATCTGGCTCAGTTGAAGGAAATCTTGTCAAATCCTGCCTATGGGAATGCCGGGAAGTTCACTGAGGTGTGGATGGATGGTGCTCGAGGGGAAGGGGCCCAGAAGGTCAACTATGAGTTTGAGACCTGGTTTGAAACCATTCGTGACTTGCAGGGCGATTGTTTGATTTTCTCAACTGAGGGAACTAGTATTCGCTGGATTGGAAATGAACGGGGCTATGCAGGGGATCCCTTGTGGCAAAAAGTCAAACTAGACCAGTTAGGAACAGAGGCGGAATTAGATTATCTACAGCACGGAGACCCCTTGGGGACGCTGTTTTCAATCGGCGAGGCAGATGTTTCTCTTCGGCCAGGCTGGTTTTACCATGAGGATCAGGATCCTAAGTCTCTCGAGGAGTTGGTCGAGATTTATTTTTACTCGGTAGGGCGGGGAACACCTCTCTTACTCAATATTCCGCCTAATAAAGATGGACTCTTTGACGAAAAGGATATCCAGCGTCTCTATGAATTTGCTGCCTACCGTGACGAACTCTATAAAGAAGATTTGGCTCTGGGAGCGAAGGTATCTGGTCCTGCTCTATCACCAGACTTTGCCGGTCATCATCTGACAGATGGACGGAGGATCAGTTCATGGGCAAGTGATGCAGAGTTGCCAATCCAATTAGAGCTCGATTTAGGATCACCTAAAACTTTTGATGTGATTGAGCTGAGGGAAGATTTGAAGTTAGGGCAACGCATTGCTGCTTTCCGTGTTCAGGTAGAGTTGGATGGTGTCTGGCAGGAGTTTGGATCAGGATTTACAGTGGGCTATAAACGTCTTTTGCGCGGATCCATGGTAGAGGCTCAGAAGGTGCGTGTCATCATCACAGAGACACAGGATTTGCCAGTATTAACTAAGATTTCACTTTATAAAACACCTACTTCGTCGAAAAAAGAAGCTGTTCAGCAACTGGAGTTTTCAGAAAAAAGTCTAGATGTAACTAAGGGAGAAAATGCCTATTTTACAGTTAAGCGCAGAGAATGTAGTGGTCCTTTAGAAGCTAAGATTTCGATTCAACCAGGGACGGGTGTGCATGGTGTCGCTTATCAGGATGAGATTCAAGTCCTTGCGTTTCAAGCTGGCGAGACTGAAAAAAGGTTGACGCTACCAACCTTGTATTTCGCAGGAGATAAAACCTTGGATTTCTATCTGAACCTAACGGTGGGTGGTCAGCTTGTAAATCAACTTAAAGTCCAAGTTTCATAAAAGAAGAACCTTTGCGCGATGCAAAGGTTCTTTTGGTTATGAGTGATTTGGTAGCCAGCTGAGGGTGAAGGTCAGTTGCTCAGTTTTCAAGAGGTCTTGGTGTTGAATGCTAGATACAGGGGTCTCGTCCAATCGACACTCTTTGACAAAGTTAAAATGGCTGTAGTTTTGTTCAGCATAGATATCCAACCATTTATTTTCTTTAGCCAGGTAGACACGGAGATGATCAAAGAGGGGAATTCCGAGGTCATAGCTTGGTTTTCCAGGGCAGGTCGGGTAGAATCCAAGAGCCGACCAGATGTACCAGGCGGAGAGACTGCCGTTGTCCTCATCGCCAGGATAGGCATCCCAGCTTGGTTTGAAGGTCTTCTGACGTAGCGTCTTGATGAGAAGGCTAGTGTAGTCAGGGTAGTCACTGTAGCGGAAGAGATAAGGGATGTGGAAGCTCGGTTGGTTGGAAATGGCGACTTGTCCGAAGGGAGCTGTAACCATCTCGCTCATCTCGTGAATCTCGTAACCATAGCCAGTGGTTTCAAAGAGGGGAGCACCCTGACAGGCTTTCAAAAGGTAGTGGCTAAAGGCTTCTTTTCCACCCATCAGTTGGATTAAGCCGGGGATGTCGTGGAGGACGCCTAAAGTAGCTTGAATGGCTGAACATTCGGCGTAGTCTCGTCCCCAACTGTAAGGAGAGAAGTCAGGTCGGAAGTTGCCTTGACGATCTCGCGCACGCATATAGCCTGTCTCAGAGTCAAAGAGATGACGGAAATTCTGCGATACGACCTTATAAGTCTGGGCGATGTCATTCTGACCTTGTTTTTCGGCACAGCTGGCGATGCAAAAATCACTATAGGCGTAGTCTAGGGTGTGGCTGACGCTTTCGTGGTGGTCAGTAGAGAGATAACCTAATTCTTGGTATTGAGCTAAACCGTGGCGACCGTTGATGCCAAGAGGGTCAGACTTGGTGGCTGTCTCCAGCATGGCTTGGAGGAGTTCTTCTTCCAAGTCGGGAGCCATATCCTTACAGGCGCTATCTGCGATAATGCCGTCCAATAGAGTCCCTGGCATCATACCACGTTCATCTGGAGCTAGCCATTTAGGCAGGAATCCAGTATCACGGTAGCTATTGAGGAAACCTTCTAAAAAGCGGTGATAGTGTTCTGGTATAATAAGGGCAAAGAGAGGGAAGGTGGTGCGGAAGGTATCCCAGAAACCATTGTTGCTAAAGAGGACGCCGGGTTTGACAGTACCAGTAGCCAGGTCCATATGGATGGCTTGCCCTGATTCATCAACCTCATAAAAAGTCTGCGGGAAGAGAAAGAGTCTGTAAAGGCAGTGATCAAAGAAGGTCCGGTCGGCTTCACCTGTCTCCACGATATCAAAACGGTGGAGGAGATTTTCCCAGTTCGCTTTCGCACTTGCTTTACAGCTATCAAAGTCCGTTTGAGGTAGATTAAGCAGCGCTTGAGAAGGAGAAATAAAGGAAGTCGCTAGTTGGATTTCAGCATGGCTATCTGCGAGGTCAATTCGCCAGTCTCCGCTTTCTTGGCTGACAGCAAGAATATCCGTGTTTATTTGTAGGGCGGTGAAGAGTATCAGTGGATTTTTATTGGTCTCTGTTTTGCCTTCTTGTCTGAGGGCCAGAGTCCGCTTATCTACCTGCTCCACTGTCAGTTCATCTGCTGCGTGAAGATAGAGGGCGAGGGCTTTGCCTTGCTTTTGCTCCAAACGAATAGAAGCGCCATAGCAAGTCGGTGTCAGTTGGCTTTCAATCTGATAGCGCAGGGATAAAATCTTCAGATAATGAGGTTGGAAAGAGACCTTATCTAGGTCATAGGAAGACTGACGATGAAAGAGACTGTCTCCACCAATCTGGCCTGTGATAGGTGTTAGGAGTAGCCAAGAATAGTCGCCAATCCAAGGACTTGGTTGATGGGTCAATCGAATCCCCTGAAAGATGGGCAGATGTGGATCGAAAAACCAAGCTCCCTCCTGATCGCTGGTCTGGGGAACAAAATAATTCATCCCAAAAGGGACGCCCGTGTAGGGCAGGGTATTTCCTCGAGAAAAGGCATGCTTGCTAGCAGTCCCAAAGCGGGTATCGATGGTTTCAAGTAGTTTCATAGTTTTTCCTTTAGATGTTTTTCTACATTATATCAGAAAAATGAGACCTTTAGATATGGGGTTCGAAAGTAAGTAATTTTGTAGAAAAATGACTATCATTTGTGTATGTATTTTCTGTCTCAAAAACTATATACTGAACATGAAACTTGTTTGAAAGAGGAAACTGCACGATGATTTATTCGAAAGAAATTGTTAGAGAATGGCTAGATGAAATAGCGGAGCGGGCTAAGGACCATCCCGAGTGGGTGGATGTCTTTGAGCGTTGCTATACAGACACCTTGGACAATACGGTCGAGATTCTAGAAGATGGGTCAACTTTTGTACTCACAGGGGATATTCCTGCCATGTGGCTTCGGGATTCAACAGCCCAACTCAGACCCTACCTTCATGTGGCTAAAAGAGATGCCCTCCTGCGTCAGACCATTGCAGGTTTGGTCAAGCGTCAGATGACCTTGGTGCTCAAGGATCCTTATGCCAACTCCTTTAACATTGAGGAGAACTGGAAGGGTCACCATGAGACAGACCACACAGATCTTAACGGCTGGATTTGGGAGCGCAAGTATGAGGTGGACTCGCTTTGCTATCCTTTGCAGTTGGCTTATCTCCTTTGGAAAGAGACTGGCGAAACCAGTCAGTTTGATGAAACTTTTGTCACAGCAACCAAGGAAATCCTTCATCTCTGGACGGTAGAGCAAGACCACAACAACTCTCCTTATCGTTTTGTTCGGGATACCGACCGTAAGGAAGACACACTGGTAAATGATGGTTTTGGTCCTGACTTTGCCGTGACAGGAATGACCTGGTCAGCCTTCCGACCAAGTGATGATTGTTGTCAGTATAGCTATTTGATTCCGTCCAATATGTTTGCCGTAGTCGTCTTGGGGTATGTGCAAGAAATCTTTACAGCATTGGCCCTAGATGGTAGCGAGAGTATTATCGCAGATGCTAAGCGTCTCCAGGCTGAAATCCAAGAAGGCATCGAAAACTATGCTTACACCACCAATAGCAAGGGCGAAAAGATTTACGCCTTTGAAGTGGATGGTTTAGGGAATGCTAGCATCATGGATGATCCAAACGTACCAAGTCTGCTGGCTGCACCTTATCTGGGGTATTGTTTGGTCGATGATGAAGTTTATCAAGCAACTCGTCATACCATTCTGAGCTCTGAAAATCCATACTTCTACCAAGGAGAATACGCTAGTGGTCTCGGAAGTTCTCATACCTTCTATCGCTATATCTGGCCAATCGCCCTTTCTATCCAGGGCTTGACAACAAGAGATAAGGCGGAGAAGAAATTCTTGCTCGATCAGCTCGTTGCCTGCGATGGTGAAACAGGTGTCATGCACGAAAGCTTCCACGTAGATGATCCAACGCTCTACTCTCGCGAATGGTTCTCCTGGGCCAACATGATGTTCTGTGAGTTGGTCTTGGATTACTTGGATATCCGCTAAGGAGCAGGCTTTTGCTCAACTGATTCTAGGGAAGAATCACAAATTCACATTTAAAACGTTAAAAATAAAAATTTAAGTTAGAATGAGGTTTTACTTCATGGAAAATGTTGTCGTACATATTATTTCACATAGTCACTGGGACCGTGAGTGGTACTTGCCTTTTGAAAGCCACCGTATGCAGTTGGTGGAATTATTTGACAATCTCTTTGATCTTTTTGAAAATGACCCTGAGTTCAAGAGTTTCCACTTGGACGGACAAACCATTGTCCTTGATGACTACTTGGAAATTCGCCCTGAAAATCGCGACAAAGTCCAAGGTTACATCGACCAAGGCAAACTCAAAATTGGTCCCTTTTACATCTTGCAGGATGATTACTTGATTTCTAGCGAAGCCAATGTTCGCAATACCTTGATTGGTCAAGCAGAATGTGCAAAATGGGGCAAATCAACCCAGATTGGTTACTTCCCAGATACTTTTGGAAATATGGGACAAGCGCCTCAAATCCTTCAAAAATCAGGTATTCACGTGGCAGCCTTTGGCCGTGGTGTCAAGCCGATTGGCTTTGACAACCAAGTCCTCGAAGATGAGCAGTTTACTTCTCAGTTTTCAGAAATGTACTGGCAGGGTGCGGACGGAAGTCGTGTCCTCGGTATCCTCTTTGCCAACTGGTACAGTAATGGGAATGAAATCCCTGTTGATAAGGATGAAGCACTGGCCTTTTGGAAACAAAAATTGTCAGACGTGCGTGACTACGCTTCGACCAACCAATGGTTGATGATGAATGGCTGTGATCACCAGCCTGTACAGCGCAATCTGAGCGAAGCCATTCGTGTGGCAAATGAACTCTTCCCAGATGTGACCTTTGTGCATAGTTCCTTTGACGACTATGTCCATGCAGTAGAAAGTGCTCTACCGGAGCAGTTATCTACGGTCACAGGTGAGTTGACCAGTCAAGAAACAGACGGTTGGTACACACTTGCTAACACTTCTTCATCCCGTATTTACCTCAAACAAGCCTTCCAAGAAAACAGTAACTTGCTGGAGCAAGTAGTGGAACCATTGACGGTCATCACTGGCGGCCACAACCACAAGGACCAGTTGACCTATGCTTGGAAAGTTCTTCTACAAAATGCGCCACATGATAGTATCTGTGGCTGTAGCGTGGACGAGGTTCACCGTGAGATGGAGACACGTTTTGCTAAGGTCAACCAAGTCGGAAACTTCGTTAAGACCAATCTTCTCAACGAGTGGAAGGGTAAAATTGCAACTCAGGAAGCCCAAAGCGACCATCTCTTTACAGTTATCAATACAGGCTTGCATGACAAGGTTGACACTGTCAGCACAGTGATTGATGTAGCGATTTGTGATTTCAAGGAATTGCACCCAACAGAAGGCTATAAGAAGATGGCAGCCTTGACCTTGCCAAACTACCGTGTCGAAGACTTGGAAGGCCATGCTGTAGAAGCGAAAATCGAAGATCTGGGAGCTAACTTTGAGTATGATTTGCCAAAAGACAAGTTCCGCCAAGCTCGTATCGCTCGACAAGTGCGCGTAACAGTACCTGTTCACCTGGCACCACTTTCTTGGACAACCTTCCAATTGCTTGAAGGAGAACAAGAACACCGTGACGGTATTTACCAAAACGGAGTGATTGATACGCCATTTGTAACGGTCAGTGTGGATGAAACTATCACAGTCTACGACAAGACAACTCATGAAGCTTATGAAGATGTTATTCGCTTTGAAGACCGTGGTGATATCGGAAATGAGTATATCTACTTCCAACCAAAAGGAACAGAGCCTATCTACGCCGAGCTAAAAGGCTGTGAAGTCTTGGAAAATACAGCTCGTTTTACCAAGATCTTGCTCAAGCATGAATTGACAATTCCAGTAAGTGCAGACGAAAAACTGGATGCAGAACAAAGAGGCATCATCGAGTTTATGACGCGTGAAGCTGGGCGCTCAGAAGAATTGACAACCCTTCCTCTGGAAACAGAGATGACCGTCTTTGTTGACAATCCACAAATCCGCTTTAAGACTCGCTTTACCAACACCGCTAAGGACCACCGTATCCGTCTCTTGGTCAAGACTCATAATACGTGTCCAAGCAATGATTCGGAAAGCATTTATGAGGTGGTGACACGACCAAACAAACCAGCTGCTTCTTGGGAAAATCCTGAAAATCCTCAACACCAACAAGCCTTCGTCAGCCTGTATGATGATGAAAAAGGGGTGACAGTGGCCAATAAAGGACTGCACGAGTATGAAATCCTTGGAGACGATACCATTGCTGTGACCATTCTTCGTGCCTCAGGTGAGCTAGGTGACTGGGGTTACTTCCCAACACCAGAAGCTCAGTGCTTGCGCGAGTTTGAAGTCGAGTTTGCTCTCGAATGCCACCAAGCAGGGGAACGCTTCTCAGCCTTCCGTCGTGCCAAAGCCTTCCAAACACCATTCACTAGTCTTCAAGTTGCTAAACAAGAAGGAAGTGTTGCTGCTACTGGTAGCCTCTTGAGTCATGCGACACTCAGCTTACCACAAGTTTGCCCAACAGCCTTTAAAGTGGCGGAAAATGAAGAAGGATATGTCCTCCGTTACTACAATATGAGTCAAGAAAATGTTCGCATATCAGAACACCAACAAACCATTTTGAACTTACTTGAGCGACCATATCCCGTTCATTCAGGACTCTTAGCACCACAAGAAATTCGCACAGAATTGATTAAAAAAGAAGACATTTAACAGTTTTGAAGTGTTTGATAACTAATACTATGAGATAGAAAGGAGGGGCGAAAGAGTAAGGACTAACTGCTGATTCGCCCCTTTTTACGGTAAAGAACAATGACCATTGCAACCATTGATATCGGAGGGACTGGAATTAAGTTTGCCAGTCTGACTTCTGATGGAAAAATACTAGATAAGACAAGTACTCCGACGCCAGAAAGTTTGGAGGATTTACTAGCTTGGCTAGACCAACGCTTGGCAGAGCAAGATTATAGTGGAATCGCCATGAGCGTTCCAGGCGCGGTCAATCAAGAAACAGGTGTGATTGAGGGAATTAGTGCTGTACCTTATATCCACGGTTTTTCTTGGTATGAGGCCCTTGCTCATCATCAGCTACCTGTCCATCTAGAAAATGATGCCAACTGTGTTGGACTTAGTGAACTGTTGGCTCACCCAGAAATTGAAAATGCAGCCTGTGTCGTGATTGGGACTGGAATCGGTGGTGCCATGATTATCAATGGCAAACTTCACCGAGGTCGCCACGGCTTGGGGGGAGAGTTTGGCTACATGACAACCATTACACCTGCTGAAAAACTCAACAACTGGTCGCAACTAGCGTCAACTGGAAATATGGTGCGATACGTGATTGAAAAATCTGGTCAGACTGACTGGGACGGACGCAAGGTTTACCAAGAGGCCGAAGCTGGTAATGCTCTTTGTCAAGAAGCTATTTTACGCATGAACCGCAATCTGGCGCAAGGTTTGCTCAATATCCAGTATCTCATCGATCCAGATGTCATTAGTCTGGGAGGCTCCATCAGTCAAAACCCAGACTTTATCCAAGGGGTCAAAAAAGCTGTCGATGAATTTGTCGAAACCTACGAAGAATACACGGTCGCACCTGTTATCCAGGCCTGCACCTATCATGCAGATGCCAATCTCTACGGTGCCCTTGTCAACTGGCTACAGGAGGAAAATCAGTGGTAACATTTACAGGACTTAGTCTCAAGCAAACTCAGGCAATCGACTTGCTGACAAAACATATCTCTTTACCAGATGTGGAAGTTGCAGTCGCTCAGTCTGATCAAGCCTCTATCTCTATCAAGGGTGAAAGTGGACAGTATCACCTGACTTATGACAAACCTCACCAACTCTATCGCGCCTTGTCCTTGTTAGCAACAGCTCTAGTAGAAGGTGACAAAGTAGCGATTGAGGAGCAGGCAGCTTATGAAGAGTTGGCCTACATGGCAGACTGTTCCCGAAATGCGGTGCTGAATGTGGCTTCTGCCAAGCAGATGATTGAGGTCTTGGCTCTCATGGGTTATTCAACCTTTGAGCTTTACATGGAAGACACCTACCAGATTGAGGGGCAGTCTTATTTTGGGTACTTCCGCGGAGCCTATTCAGCAGAGGAGTTGCAGGAAATCGAAGCCTATGCCCAGCGGTTTGATATGACCTTTGTCCCATGCATCCAGACCTTGGCTCACTTATCAGCCTTTGTCAAATGGGGTGTCAAAGAAGTGCAAGAACTCCGTGATGTAGAGGACATTCTCCTTATCGGCGAAGAAAAGGTTTATGACCTGATTGATGGCATGTTTGCCACTCTGTCTAAACTGCAGACTCGCAAGGTCAATATCGGTATGGACGAAGCCCACTTGGTTGGTTTGGGACGCTACTTGATATTGAACGGTGTTGTGGACCGTAGTCTCCTCATGTGCCAACACTTGGAGCGCGTGCTGGATATTGCCGATAAGTATGGTTTCCACTGCCAAATGTGGAGTGACATGTTTTTCAAACTCATGTCAGCAGATGGCCAGTACGACCGTGATGTGGAAATTCCTGAGGAAACTCGCGTGTACCTAGATCGTCTCAAAGACCGTGTGACCTTGGTTTACTGGGACTATTATCAGGATAGCGAGGAAAAATACAACCGCAATTTCCGCAACCATCACAAGATTAGCCAAGATATTGCCTTTGCAGGTGGTGCTTGGAAGTGGATTGGATTCACACCCAACAACCATTTCAGCTGTCTCATCGCTATTGAGGCCAATAAAGCCTGTCGTGCCAATGACATCAAAGAAGTCATCGTGACGGGTTGGGGGGATAATGGTGGCGAGACAGCCCAGTTCTCTATCCTACCCAGCTTGCAAATCTGGGCAGAACTCAGCTACCGCAATGACCTAGATCGTTTGTCTGCTCACTTCAAGACCAATACAGGTCTTTCGGTTGAGGACTTTATGCAGATTGACCTAGCTAATCTCTTGCCAGACCTACCAGGCAATCTCAGCGGGATCAATCCCAACCGCTACGTCTTTTATCAGGATGTTCTTTGCCCGATTCTTGACCAGCACATGACACCTGAACAGGACAAGCCGCACTTCGCTCAGGCTGCTGAGACGCTTGCTGAAATCAAAGAAAAAGCTGGCGCCTACTCTTATCTCTTTGAAACTCAGGCCCAGTTGAACCAGATTTTAAGTAGTAAAGTGGATGTGGGACGACGCATTCGTCAGGCCTACCAAGCGGGTGATAAAGAAAGTTTGAAAGAAATCGCAAGACAAGAATTACCAAAACTTAGAAGCCAAATCGAACATTTCCATACCCTCTTTAGCCGTCAATGGTTGAAAGAAAACAAGGTCTTTGGTTTGGATACGGTTGATATCCGTATGGGCGGACTCTTGCAACGCATCAAACGCGCAGAAAGCCGCATCGAGGCTTATCTGGCAAGACAAATTGAGCGCATTGACGAGCTAGAAGTTGAAATCCTACCATTTACTGACTTCTACGCAGACAAGGATTTCGCAGCCACCACAGCTAACCAGTGGCACACCATTGCGACAGCTTCAACGATTTATACGACTTAAAGGCATCTTTTCCGAGTCAGAGTGTTTCTCGTGAAACCCATTTCTTATAAAAAACTTCTCCACATAAAATAATTTGTGGAGTTTTTTCTATAATTAGTAGTTTAACCTAGCCATCAATTAGGAGTATACTAATAATGTAATCGTTATCAAACCTAAAAATTCGATGAAATCAGTTTTTAGGAATAAAAAGGGAGGAAAGTATGAAAAAGTTTTCAAAGACCTTGAGAGATAACTGGATCTTTCTCTTGATGGTTTTACCAGGGGCACTCTGGTTGATTCTATTCTTTTACATTCCAGTATTTGGGAATGTGGTCGCCTTTAAAGACTACCATATGACCAGTAATGGTTTCATAGATAGTATTGTGAATAGTAAATGGGTCGGGTTAGATAATTTCAGATTCTTGTTTAGTTCAAAAGATGCCTTTATCATCACTCGAAATACCGTTCTTTACAATCTCGGCTTTATCTTTATCGGTTTGATTGTATCAGTAGGGATTGCCATCATCCTCAGCGAGCTTCGCTCTAAGAGAATGGTTAAGATTTTCCAAACGTCTATGTTGTTCCCTTACTTCCTGTCATGGGTTATCATCAGTTTCTTTACAGATGCCTTCCTAAACATTGACAAAGGGGTCTTCAACCATTTTCTAACATCCATTGGCATGAAGGAAGTCAACTTCTACGCTGACTTAGGCATTTGGCCATACCTTCTCCTTTTCCTAGGTATTTGGAAAGGCTTTGGATATAGCAGTGTCATGTACTATGCGACGATCATGGGGATTGACCCAACCTACTACGAAGCAGCAACAGTGGACGGGGCTAGCAAGTGGCAACGCATTCGCAACGTAACCATTCCTCAGTTGACTCCGCTTGTAACTGTATTGACCATCCTTGCAGTTGGAAATATCTTCCGCGCAGACTTCGGTCTCTTCTATCAAATCCCACACAATGCTGGTCAGCTTTACAATGTAACTAACGTTTTGGATGTATATGTCTTTAATGGTTTGACTCAGACAGCAGATATCGGTATGGCTTCAGCAGCCGGTCTTTACCAATCCGTAGTCGGTTTGATTCTGGTTATCCTATCAAACTTGCTTGCAAGACGAGTCGATCCAAACTCAGCTTTGTTCTAGAAAGGAGGAGAATATGGCAGAAAAGAAAATTAAAAAAGAAAAAATCGATAATGTCGGCATTCACTCCTTCAGTAAGAAAGCAGATATCTTCTTTAGTATCATCTCTGGTTTGGTCGCTCTTTCTTGTATCTTGCCCTTTATCTTCGTTATCATCATTTCGGTGACAGACGAAAAGAGCATTCTCCAGTATGGATATAGCTTTTTCCCTTCGAAATTTGGTGTAGATGGATTCCAGTTCTTAGCTCAGTTTAAAGATAAGATCCTCCAAGCACTCTTCATCTCAGTTTTTGTAACCGTAGTCGGAACAGTGACCAACGTCTTCATCACGACAACTTATGCCTACGCCATCTCACGGACAACCTTTAAGTACCGCAGATTCTTTACAATCTTTGCTCTTCTTAGTATGTTGTTCAATGCTGGTTTGGTACCAGGCTATATCGTGGTCACTCGCCTGCTTCAACTGGGTGACACAGTTTGGGCCTTGATTGTTCCAATGCTTCTCTCACCATTTAATATCATCTTGATGCGTTCCTTCTTCAAGAAGACCATTCCAGAAGCCATTCTCGAATCTGCTCGTATTGATGGTGCCAGTGAAGCTCGGATCTTCTTCCAGATCTGTTTGCCATTGTCACTTCCAGGTATCGCAACTATCACGCTTTTGACAGCTCTTGGTTTCTGGAACGACTGGTTCAACGCCCTTCTTTATATCAAGAGTGACAACTTGTATCCATTGCAATATTTGCTCATGCAAATCCAGCAAAATATGGACTACATTGCAAAAGCAGTCGGCCTATCTGGCCAACTGGGAGTCGCTCTTCCAAAAGAAACAGGTCGTATGGCCATGGTTGTTGTTGCAACCCTTCCAATCGCGATTCTGTATCCATTCTTCCAACGCTACTTTGTTAAAGGGTTGACGATCGGTGGTGTGAAAGAATAGCACTTGCTGAGAAACACCGTTTCTCTCTCCCCAACTTCATCTTAGTGACTGAAGTTACAAATCATTAAATCGTTTATAAGTTTAAAAATAAAAAAAGGAGTTTTTATCATGAAAAACTGGAAAAAATATGCTTTTGCATCTGCTAGCGTAGTCGCTTTGGCTGCTGGTCTTGCTGCTTGTGGAAACCTTACAGGTAACAACAAAAAAGCTGCAGATACTACTTCAGGTGAAAAACCTGTAATCAAAATGTACCAAATCGGTGACAAACCAGATAACTTGGATGAATTGCTAGAAAATGCAAACAAAATCATCGAAGAAAAAGTCGGTGCTAAATTGGATATCCAATACCTTGGATGGGGTGATTATGATAAGAAAATGTCTGTTATCACATCATCTGGTGAAAACTATGATATCGCATTTGCGTCTAACTATGTCGTAAATGCTCAAAAAGGTGCTTATGCTGACTTGACTGAATTGTATAAAAAAGAAGGAGCAGAGCTTTACAAAGCACTTGACCCAGCTTACATCAAAGGGAACACTGTAAACGGTAAGATCTATGCAGTACCAGTTGCAGCTAACGTTGCATCATCTCAAAACTTTGCCTTCAACGGAACTCTTCTTGCTAAATACGGTATCGATATTTCAGGTGTAACTTCATACGAAACACTTGAGCCAGTCTTGAAACAAATCAAAGAAAAAGCTCCAGATGTAGTACCATTTGCGGTTACGAAGAACTTTATCCCATCTGATAACTTTGACTACCCAGTACCAAATGGACTTCCATTTGTTATCGACCTTGAAGGAGACACTACTAAGATTGTAAACCGTTACGAAGTACCTCGTTTCAAAGAACACTTGAAGACTCTTCACAAATTCTATGAAGAAGGATACATTCCAAAAGACGTAGCAACCAGCGACACTTCATTTGACCTTCAACAAGATACTTGGTTCGTTCGTGAAGAAACAGTAGGACCAGCTGACTATGGTAACAGCTTGCTCTCACGTGTTGCTAACAAAGACATCCAAATCAAACCAATCACTAACTTTATCAAGAAAAACCAAACAACACAAGTTGCTAACTTTGTCATCTCAAACAACTCTAAGAACAAAGAAAAATCAATGGAAGTGTTGAACCTCTTGAACACGAACCCAGAACTCTTGAACGGTCTTGTTTATGGTCCAGAAGGCAAGAACTGGGAAAAAGTTGAAGGTAAAGAAAACCGTGTCCGCGTCCTTGATGGATATAAAGGAAACACTCACATGTCAGGTTGGAACACTGGTAACAACTGGATCCTTTACATCAACGAAAACGTTACAGACCAACAAATTGCAGATTCTAAGAAACAATTGGCAGAAGCTAAAGAATCTCCAGCACTTGGATTTATCTTTAACACTGACAGTGTGAAATCTGAAATTTCAGCAATTTCTAACACAATGCAACAATTCGATACAGCTATCAACACTGGTACTGTAGACCCAGATAAAGCTATTCCAGAATTGATGGAAAAATTGAAATCTGAAGGTGCCTATGAAAAAGTATTGAACGAAATGCAAAAACAATACGACGAATTCTTGAAAAACAAAAAATCATAAGAACGATTGATTTCGTGTATTCATTCCTAATTCCTAAAAATGTGATCACTGCCTTCCTTAGTTCTCTAGGGGAGGTAGTGATTTTTAGGATGTAAAAATGAAAACAGTGGTTCTGAGGGTTTATGCGATGTGATACACATACATCTATAGAGGATTTATTATGAAAAAATATCGCCTTCTTTTCAAAATGAGTGCTGTCTTCTCTTACCTATTTTTCGTATTTGGCCTTTCTCAGCTGACGCTTATTGTCCAAAACTATTGGCAATTTTCTTCCCAGATTGGCAATTTCTTCTGGATTCAAAATATCTTGAGTTTGCTATTTATCGGAGTCATGATTTGGATTCTGGTTAAGACAGGCCATGGTTATCTCTTTCGCATTCCAAGAGAAAAATGGCTTTGGTATTCGATTTTGACAGTCCTAGTAGCGGTAGTTCATATATCTTTTAATATTCATACAGCTAGATATGTTCAGTCAACTGCTGAAGGTTGGGCTCTACTGATTGGTTTTAGTGAGACTAATTTTGCCGAATTGGGTATCTACATATCCCTGTTCTTTCTAGTGCCGCTGATGGAAGAGTTGCTCTATAGAGGATTACTGCAACACGCCTTTTTTAAAGATTCGAGATTTGGTCTTGATTTGCTCCTTCCGTCCATTTTATTTGCTCTCCCTCATTTTTCAAACTTTCCTAGTCTGTTAGATATCTTCGTCTTTGCAACATCTGGAATCATCTTTGCTGGTTTGACCCGTTATACCAAGAGCATTTATCCTTCCTATGCGGTGCATGTGATCAATAATATTGTAGCGACCTTACCATTTTTGCTGACTTTTTTACATAGGGTGTTTGGGTAAAATACTGGCTGGAGAGTTAGGAATTATAGTTTTTCAATTTATAAGCGAATTTCAGGAGGGAAATGAGTATGACACCATTAAAATGGTTTGCTGGAGGAAGTGAAAGACGTTGTGAAGCGATGATCATCATTGATCATCTATTGGAAGATATAAAGGTTGCGCCTCAACTTGCTCCCCTGAAAAATCAGTTAGTGATTTATCAAAAACGATTAAAGGACGATGGAACCTCTACTCCATTTATTCTGAGCCAAATGAATGTTGACATCTCACGTGTGTTGATTGATAACAAGCTAAGTTTGTCAGAAAGTCAAGCTAAGCAAATCAAAAAATTGAGAGAATTATCTGCGATTCGCTATGGTTACTGATGAAGTGCAGTGATAGGTCTCTCTATATAATTTCCGGTCAAATAAATTGCATTCGTTTTCCCAAGTGGGTATACTAGTATAGTTGAATGAAAAATTCTGAAAATTTAAGAATAGAAAAGAGAACAAATCTTATGGCAAAAGATATTCGTGTCTTACTTTACTACCTTTATACTCCAATTGAAAACGCAGAGCAATTTGCTGCAGACCACTTGGCTTTCTGTAAATCAATCGGTCTCAAAGGCCGTATCCTAGTCGCTGACGAGGGAATTAACGGGACAGTTTCAGGTGACTACGAAACAACTCAAAAATACATGGACTACGTTCACAGCCTCCCAGGTATGGAAGACCTCTGGTTCAAGATTGACGAAGAAAATGAACAAGCCTTCAAGAAGATGTTTGTTCGCTACAAGAAAGAAATTGTCCACCTTGGTTTGGAAGACAATGACTTTGATAATGACATCAACCCACTTGAAACAACAGGTGCTTATTTGTCTCCAAAAGAGTTCAAAGAAGCCCTTCTTGACGAAGATACCGTTGTCCTTGACACGCGTAACGATTATGAGTACGATCTAGGACACTTCCGTGGGGCTATTCGCCCAGACATCCGCAACTTCCGCGAATTGCCTCAATGGGTCCGTGACAACAAGGAAAAATTCATGGACAAGCGTGTCGTGGTTTATTGTACAGGTGGCGTTCGCTGTGAGAAATTCTCAGGCTGGATGGTCCGTGAAGGCTACAAAGATGTCGGCCAATTGCACGGAGGAATCGCAACTTACGGTAAAGATCCAGAAGTTCAAGGTGAGCTTTGGGATGGGAAAATGTACGTCTTTGACGAGCGTATCGCCGTTGATGTTAACCATGTCAATCCAACCATCGTAGGGAAAGACTGGTTTGATGGAACACCATGTGAACGTTATGTCAACTGTGGAAATCCCTTCTGTAACCGTCGTATCCTAACATCAGAAGAAAATGAAGACAAGTACCTTCGTGGATGCTCACACGAGTGCCGTGTTCACCCACGCAACCGCTATGTTTCAGAAAATGAATTGACACAAGCAGAAGTAATCGAGCGCCTAGCTGCTATCGGTGAAAGCTTGGATCAAGTCGCTACTGTATAACATCAAACAGTCCTTAGGGGCTGTTTTTCTATGCTTTATATCTAAAAAACTAAAGTTTGTTTCTGTATCTTTCAGGAAAATAGATTATACTATATGTAAACGATTTCAAAGGAGGCCAGTTATGGCGAAAACATTTTTTATCCCAAATAAAGAAAGCATTCTAGGACAACAGGAGGTCTTGACTGCCAAGTCCATCTTGGCTTTGGTGGAGGGCTTGGAGTCGCATAGTTATGATGCGATCTATCTCCGTCAGCCCCTCAATCGTCTCGAATACATGGAGTGTGGGATTGTAGGTAAGTCGCAATTTCTCTTCAAGGTGAACTATGCGGATAGTCGAAAAGGCTATCAAGTGGTGATTCCAGACTTCATTACTAGAGCGGACTGGGAGATTGTAGAAGCTCTCCTCCAAGCCCTATCGAGCAAGTTGGGGCAAGCGGTAGAAGGGCTAGAAGGGTTTGACTTTGAAGCTTATTTCCGACAAACGGTCAAGAATTATCTAGCTGATAAGGCGGTTCGTTTAGTATATTGCCAAGGGCTCTTGGCCCCTATCTATCTCAACAAGGAATACCTCGAGAGCTTTTTGGCTGAGGATGGATTGGCACGTTTTGAAGAGTTGGTCAAGAAGGTTCAAGGCTCTGATGCCTACCTTGCCAGTGTGAAATTTTACCCAGATGCTCAAGGCAAGGTGTACGGTATCTATCACCTAGCCCAGGGAGTCAAGACGATTTTGCCAAAGGAACCCTTTGTACCAGCTCCTTATACCGAGCAGCTAGCAGGCAAGGAACTTGTTTGGGAGATTGACCTAGTGGCGATTTCTGGTGATGGTTCAAAAGCCGAAGACTACGAATCCATCGCTCGCTTGGATTACGCAAAATTCCTAGAGTCACTACCAACAGCATTTTACCACCAACTAGATGCCAATCAACTAGAAGTACAAGCCATTTTGGGAAAAGATTTTGAGGAATTGGCAAGCATCGAGTAGGCCTTGTTTAAAAAAGAGTAAGTCTAAAAATCCCTGTCATTGGTCAATGGCAGGGATTTTGGTTAAAAGAAGGTCAGGATGCGAAGGTAGTCTACTGTCAGCGCGAGCTCTGCAATGAAGAAGGGGAAGAGAATAGCGCCATCAAGTAAGACAGCTAGCAGGAATCGATAAAATGGGTCCAGGCTACTGGTCTTACTTGGCTTGCTAATCACAAAGAGATTTCCAAGGGCAAAGATGGCCATGCTGAGAAGAGTGAGGATACCAGCAAATCGTAAGCCACCAAAGAGTGCAAAGAAACTTGCTAGAGCCGTTAGGACAAGTGGGATAGCAAAGAGTCGGCTATACCGATCGAAGGCTTCTTGGAATGTGAAGTCGCTCTCCTGGTCCAGCACACGTCGGACAGTAAAGCCTCCCAAAATGATGGAAAAGTAAAATAGAGCGCTAGCGACCAAGATGGAGAGTCCAGCAAAGAGATTTAAAGGAGGGAGCTGGTTAGGTAAACTATTGGCAATAGATGCCATATAGCCGTAGTAGAGGTGCTTGATATGATAGATACTAAAGAAAAGGTTAATCATGGATAGCAAAGTGAGCAGGCCAAAGACACTGTAACGATGCTTTTGGTCCGTAGTCTTGCTGGCAGTTGGTTCTTGGATAGCGTCCAGAAGCCAAGTCCAAAATAGTGCGATTTCTTCTTTGAATCGAGCAGTTTTGCGGGGGTCAATATCTGGGATATAGGGACTATCTAAAGCCTTGCTGAGGATGTTTTTTTCTTTTGTAGGGTTCTCTTGGTTGCCTTTCTCTTCAGCTTTCCCTTCTCCCTCTTCCTCGGTTTGGGTTTCCTCAGCCATTTCGGGAGCTTCCTCCTCATGCGTTTCCGACTCTTTAGGTGAGATAGGAGTTTCTTGGCTTGCTTGTGGTTCGGTCTCCACAGTTTCCGAAGTCTCTGGTTGGTCGGGCTGGATTTCCGATTTCGTCTGAGCTGATTTCTTCTCAAGATCGGCGCTTTCAAACCATTCTTGTGTCATGGTGGAACCTCCTTTTTTATGGTCGTTTTCTATCTTTAGACTAGCAGATGAGAGCGTTTTTGTCAATGGTTTCTAGATGGAGCAGAATGCTCCTCTTTAGGTAGGTAGATATCCTGGTTGGCTTTTGCAATGAGTAAATCCTTGATATCTGCTTTTTCGGTTTTATAAGGGTTGGCAAGTACATTCTCTTTTTGTCCACGATGTTCTTCTTTGGGTTGACGATAGATACCACCATGCTGAGAAGAAATTTCTAGATTGATACGGTCAGTCTCTTTCTGGGAGAGAATGAGTGTTAGAGTGGAATGGGCTTCTAGCTCAACCTTGCCGTGAACCTGGATATTCTCAGCATAGATGTGTGCTCCCTCCGTCTTGACCTGACTATCTGTCAATTCGGTATCAAAGATATTGATGATATGAGGTGTCGTTAGTGTGCTGTTTTTGATAGAACTTTCTGTTAGTCTTAAGAGATAGCCTTTTGCTTTGATTGTTGCGTTTTCAAGATTGGCTTGACGAATATTGGTTTGTCCACGATTGGCTGAGACGGTGATAGCTTGCAGCTTTCTTCCTTTAGGTAGGGAGAGAACGACTTCGTCAAAACGATTAGAATAGTTGCTAGCGATACGAAGTAGGCCTTCGATTCCTGAACCTAGAAAGCGATGTTGGGAGGCTTGTTTGTCAGTGACGGTCAGTGTTTTGTCACTCATGCCAGTAGTCAAATCATGACGACCAGATACGGAAGGATGATAGGTGATGTGGATCTTGTCATCTACAGACTCTGTGATGGTTAGGCTATGTTCCTCAAGGGTCAAATCAAGTTTTTCCACTTCATTTCCAAAGGTCACTTCTTCGATACGATTGTCATAGACTGGGTCTTTTGACATGGCAAGCAAACTTTGAATACCATTGGACTGGGCCCCTACAATGATCATGATAAAACCAAGGATTGTAGAAACCACACCAAAAATGAGAAATCCTTTCGTCAATTTACGCATGTCTGTCACCTCTCTTTCCTTTTTTAAGAATCCATTGCACCAAGCGGATGATCAGGAGGCCAAAGAAACGGGCTACATAGGAGATGCCTAGTAGAACAAGAGAAGAAGCACCGATAGCAAGCAAACCAGCCCCAAAAATCAAGATAAAGGCGGATTTGGCTTCGACTAGGACGCTAAAACTCTCTACGATAAAGAGTCCGCCCAGTAGGATACCTGTCACAGAGACGGTAAAGAAGGCTAGAATGACGGAGACAGCTGCGATAAAAATACCGATGATGGCCATGAGGATGCCGATCCCGACTGGAATTCCGATAGGGGCTGCCAGTAAGGCAAGTAGGGCAATGTGTAGCAGTTGGCGGTCATTCTTTTGAGCAGGTGCCTCATTGACCTTTTTATCGAGAAGATCAGAGAGGATATCATGGGCAGCTTCTTTTGGTGTTCCTAGACTAGCAATGAGTTCTTCTTCGCCCTCTGGACCTGCATCGTCAAATAGTTCCTTAAAGTAGTCCATGGCTTCGATGCGGTCAGCTTCAGGTAGTTTATGGAGATAGGTTTCTAACTGAGTCAGATAGTCAGTTCTTGTCATGGCGGATACTCCCTTCTATGATGCCGTTGACGGTGTCGGTATAGAGCGTCCACTCTTCCTTTAGAGTAACGAGCTGCTCTACGCCTTGATTGGTCAAGGAGTAGTATTTGCGCATACGCCCCTGAAACTCTCTAGAGTAGGTGGTCAGAAAGCCACTGGCTCCCAATTTTTTGAGAATGGGATAGAGCGTAGATTCTTTGATATTGGCGATGAGCTTAATGGTTTGACTAATCTCATAACCATAAGAATCCCCCTGCTCCAGTACAGCCAAGATGAGAAACTCAATCAAGGCAGAGGATGTTGGGAAGTACATGGGAAACCTCCTTTATATTATATAAAAATTTTATATATACTCTTTTCAAATATATTGTATCTCAATATGAAAGCCCTGTCAAGAAATATGTGTAAAAATTTTATATATAAAAAAGCTCCTAGTAAAAACTAGGAGTTTAGAGGCTCTGACATCAGCTATTTCACAGAAATTTATATTTTAAAGATAAGCTAGAATAATGATTTATAATCTAGGATATTATCTCTTATGCCGTCTAGCAAAGGGATAAACTCAGTAAAATCGAATTCTTTATAATTCTTTAGAACATACTTTGAAAAAATTTCTTTTCCATAATGATTATCACCACCATCTTTATGAAATTCCTTTCCTTTTAAAATAGGTAGTGAATTTTGAGACGATGAAAATAATAAATCTTCAATATCAGAGGACTTACCGTCATTCATGTGAGGCATTAAAGGTGTCGCCATTATATATAGGCTATCCTTTTTATTAATTCGCCAAGGTTTATCTCTTCTAACTTTTTCTAAATTGTCTGAAATTTTCTCTTCTAATTTTATATTCTTTGAATCTTCCAAGTCTTTATTCTTTGGGATCATCAAGTCTTTTGCATGACTCGCAAATAAAAATAAAGCCGATTTATCATTGCCATTTCTATTATTCGATTCATTATCAAATAAAAATATTGTTGGATAATTGGGAAGACTATTGGTTAATTGTTTGAAATAAGTAATGTAGTTTGTGTATAAAATTCTTTCTTCTGAATTTAGTGCAAAAAATTTTTTTTCTTTTTTCTCATTATAGTAAAATTTATCAGAAAAATAATTATACCAAAATTTAAAACCTTCTCCCCCTTCTGGAACATTAAAAAGGTATTCTATCGTATTGCTACGATTCAGAAATTCAATTTTAAATATAAAGTTATTTCCCTCTTTTTCAATAAGTTCCGGATACTTTTGATAAAGATTTTTTAAAGCCGCTTTAATATATCTAGGATCAGTTTTTCCCTCTGTTATAATTATAGGTTTGTCATTCCCGAAAAAATATTTATAAAATAGAAATTTTTTGTACTCTTTTTCTCTAGAATTAAATAAAGACATGTACGTTTTCTTTTCTTCTTTACCGATACTGTAAAATTCTGTAGGTAAATTATATGTATGATGTTTTGTGTTGTGTAACAATTCTTTTTGTAGGTCTTTATTATAAAAGATATACTTCCAATAATATTTCGACTCTGATTTTCTTGATGAATTTCTTCCTAATAAATATTTTTGCGAATCTAGATTATTTTGCATCAAAGATTTTTTATAAAGTAAATAGTTGTTGTATTGTTCTATTTGAAAAATAAAAGCAAAGCGTCCCGTTAGTTGATTGATCGTTCCTGGTGTTTTATCTATTTCAAAAGCTCCATCTTTGTATAATCGAAAGGCCATTGCGCGAGTATTTTTTACGTATTCTCTTTTTACATTTATTTTTTTGTTGACAACCAGTCCAGTAACTTCTTGACGCTGCATGTTATTACTCAATCGTGTTTTTTTAGGATTGATTTCAAAACCAGATGAGATTATTAAGTCTTCTAATTCCGTTAAAAAGTTTTCTAATTCTTTGCTTGCTCTCAATTTATTAGAGTTTAATTCACGATTTGTTGAAAAAGTCAAATCATCGGCATATCTAGAATATGTAAAACGATATTTTTTAGCAATTTTGACAATCCGATAATCTAATATTCTAGTGATTAAATTTGTGATGATAGGAGAAGACGGAGCTCCTTGCGGTAGCTTACCTTGATAACACGCAATTTGTGCGATTACAGTAGCAATTTCTGGTGAAACGGCAAAATCCCTGTCTTTTATAAAGAAACCTCTTACTCTTCCGAAATTAAAAGAATCAAAAAAGTTTTTCAAGTCAATGTTCAGAATGTATTTCTTGTTTCGATGCATCTGAGAGTTGGTAATAATGCTTTTCCCCTTTTCAAATGCGTGAGACAGAACAGGTGTTTTAAAGTTCTTATCCTTAGATTTAGATTCTATGCTTTCAAGGTAACATTCCCACAAAACATTAGACAATTTTTTCTGAAGGAACTTCAACTCTTTTTTGGGGGCATGTATAACTCTTTCTCCACCATTCTTTTTAGGGATAGGGAAAGAGTTATATAAATTATCAGTTTTTATATTGTACAATAAATAATTGATGTATTTGGCACTTTTCAAGCCAAGTAGCTTAGCAAAATCATCCTTTGTCTGTAGTTGATTAAATTTGGTCATCATTTTTCCTCATACAAAAAGCGTATGATAACTCTTACGCGAACAAGATTGCCAGTAGAAATCCTAATGAATCCTGAAGCTAATAACACCAGATGAAGCCAAACACTCCTATAACATTGTTGTTAATACTTGCGAACACACAAGTCAAAAATCTAATCATACGCAACTTTATTCTATCACAAAATAACCTGTTAATCTAGAATTAAGACATCTTAGACTATAAATTTTTATCAACACCTCAAAAAGCCAGACAGAATCTGGCTTTGCATTGTTTGTATCTGAGAAGTATTTTAGAAAAATTAAAGGATCTTATCCGCCCGATCCACCATAAAGAGTGAGATAGTCATGATGATATCGATGGCTAGAAGGGCAAGGACAGCTGGGACCCAAGATTGGAAAAGGTCAAAACTATAACCAAACAAGGCAGGACCAAAAGCAGCTAAGATGTAGCCTCCTGTTTGCGCTAGTCCTGATAGCTGAGCTGTCTTTTCAGGAGAACTGGTTTTAAGAGAAAAACAAACCATGAGGTAGGGGAAGAGGGCACTGCAGGCCGTTCCAATCAAGAGATGGACGACTAACCAGTAGAGGAAATTATTGGTTGGATACAAGAGCATGGC
>NZ_NCUR01000001.1:0-314 GCF_002096595.1 Streptococcus oralis subsp. oralis | reverse complement strand
TCGAGTCAGTCAGCGTCTGTAAGCTCAAGCCAGTCAGCCTCAGTAAGCGCAAGTGAGTCAGCATCAGTAAGCGCAAGTGAGTCAGCCTCAGCCAGCGCTAGTCAATCAGTATCTATAAGCTCCAGCCAATCTGCCTCAGTAAGCGCTAGTCAGTCTGCATCAGTAAGTTCGAGCCAATCTGTATCGGTGAGCTCAAGTCAATCCGCTTCAGCGAGCTCTAGTCAATCTGCCTCAGCAAGCTCAAGTCAGTCAGCCTCAGTAAGCGCTAGCCAGTCAGCCTCAGTAAGCTCAAGCGAATCTGCCTCAGCAAGCGC
>NZ_NCUR01000002.1:0-1744 GCF_002096595.1 Streptococcus oralis subsp. oralis | reverse complement strand
CAAAGAGAAATCTATTCCAGGTCAAGGAACCTACACGATTGCACCAGACGGAACTGTAACCTTCACTCCAGACAAGCAGTTTGTTGGAAACCCAGATCCAGTTACAGTGAAACGTGTGGATAAGAATGGCACTCCAGTTGCTGCGACTTATACCCCAACAGTGACTAAGGTAACCCCAACCAGCACTAACGCAACCAGCACAGGTCCTCAGGGTGTTCCACAAACAGGAACTCCAAGTTTCCAAGGTGGTGATCCACTGGTTCCAATCGATGAAACAGTCGAGCCAACCTTCGCAGATGGAAGCAAAGAGAAATCTATTCCAGGTCAAGGAACTTACACGATTGCGCCAGATGGTACAGTGACCTTCACTCCAGACAAGCAGTTTGTCGGAAACCCAGATCCAGTCACAGTGAAACGTGTAGACAAGAACGGAACAGAAGTTACTGCGACTTACAGTCCAGAGTTCACTAAGGTAACACCAACTGGTTCAGGTGATAAGACAGAGGGTCTGCAAGGTCAGGTCCAAGAAGGTAAAGTGACCTTCACTCCAGGCCATGACTCTGTTCCATTCCCAGCCGATTTGACTCCACTATTTGACAATGGTACAACTGTGAAAGAAGTGCCAAATGTTGGTAAGTTTGAAGTGGATGCAGAAGGAAAGGTAACCTTCATTCCAGATAAACAGTTCAAGGGTGAAACACCAGAGCTTGAATTGACTCGTGTGGATGCTAACGGAACTCCAGTTACCGTTAAGTACCAAGCGGTGGTGAAAGAAGTTGTTCCTACAGGTACTAACGCAACCAGCACAGGTCCTCAAGGTGTTCCACAAACCGGCACCCCAACCTTCCAAGGTGGTGACCCACTGGTTCCAATCGATGAAACAGTAGAGCCAACTTTTGAAGATGGCAGCAAAGAGAAATCTATTCCAGGTCAAGGAACTTACACTATTGCGCCAGATGGTACAGTGACCTTCACTCCAGACAAGAAGTTCGTTGGTAAGCCAGATCCAGTTACAGTGAAACGTGTGGATAAGAATGGTACCCCAGTCACTGCGACTTACAGTCCAGAGTTTACGAAAGTAACACCAACTGGTAAAGATACTTCTTCAGTTAACATTAAGGGGCTTGTTCAAACAGGAACCCCAACCTTCCAAGGTGGCGATCCACTGGTTCCAATTGATGAAACAGTTGAACCAACCTTCGAAGATGGCAGCAAAGAGAAATCTATTCCAGGTCAAGGAACTTACACGATTGCGCCAGACGGAACTGTAACTTTCACTCCAGATAAACAGTTTGTTGGAAACCCAGATCCAGTCACAGTGAAACGTGTAGATAAGAACGGCACCCCAGTTACTGCAAGCTATCGTCCAACAGTTGTAGATTCATCTATTGGTCATGACACGGCTTCTACAGGAGCAAAAGGCCAACCACAAGTAGCAACCCCAACGTTTGAAGGACATATCGATAGTACAGTTCCACCAACATTTGAGGATGGTAGTACGACCACGGTTGTTCCGGGTGAAGGAAGCTATACAATTGATAAAGATGGTAAGATTACCTTTACTCCAGAACCAGACTTTGTTGGTAGAGCTAAAGGATTGGTTGTGAAACGTTTGGATGTGTATGGAAATGTAGTTACTGCTCACTACTCACCAACTGTCCTTGGACAAACACAAGTGAGTGATGCGACATCAGAAGGTCTTAAAGGTCAAACTCAGACTGGTAAACCAAACTTTACAGGTGAT
>NZ_NCUR01000003.1:0-3376 GCF_002096595.1 Streptococcus oralis subsp. oralis | reverse complement strand
CAAAGAGAAATCTATTCCAGGTCAAGGAACCTACACGATTGCACCAGACGGAACTGTAACCTTCACTCCAGACAAGCAGTTTGTTGGAAACCCAGATCCAGTTACAGTGAAACGTGTGGATAAGAATGGCACTCCAGTTGCTGCGACTTATACCCCAACAGTGACTAAGGTAACCCCAACCAGCACTAACGCAACCAGCACAGGTCCTCAGGGTGTTCCACAAACAGGAACTCCAAGTTTCCAAGGTGGTGATCCACTGGTTCCAATCGATGAAACAGTCGAGCCAACCTTCGCAGATGGCAGCAAAGAGAAATCTATTCCAGGTCAAGGAACTTACACTATTGCGCCAGATGGTACAGTGACCTTCACTCCAGACAAGCAGTTTGTCGGAAACCCAGATCCAGTCACAGTGAAACGTGTAGACAAGAACGGAACAGAAGTTACTGCGACTTACAGTCCAGAGTTCACTAAGGTAACACCAACAGGTTCAGGTGATAAGACAGAAGGACTTCAAGGTCAGGTTCAAGAAGGTAAAGTGACCTTCACTCCAGGCCATGACTCAGTTCCATTCCCAGCCGATTCGACTCCACTATTTGACAATGGTACAACTGTGAAAGAAGTGCCAAATGTTGGTAAGTTTGAAGTGGATGCAGAAGGAAAGGTAACCTTCACTCCAGATAAACAGTTCAAGGGTGAAACACCAGAGCTTGAATTGACTCGTGTGGATGCTAACGGAACTCCAGTTACCGTTAAGTACCAAGCGGTGGTGAAAGAAGTAACCCCAACTTCAACGGACGCCACTTCAAATGGTATCCAAGGTCAACCGCAAAAAGGTACCCCAACCTTCACAGAAGGTAATCCATTGGTTCCAATTGATGATACGAAACCAATGACTTTCGAAGATGGACAGTCAACGAAAACAGTTCCAGGTGTAGGTGTGTATACTATTAACTCAGATGGATCTATTACCTTTACGCCGGATAAGAAGTATGTTGGTACTCCAGATCCAGTAACAGTTAAACGAGTTGATAAGAACGGTACCCCAGTCACTGCGACTTATACCCCAACAGTAACCAAGGTAACACCAACAGGAACTAACGCAACCAGCACAGGTCCTCAAGGTGTCCCACAAACAGGAACTCCAAGCTTCCAAGGTGGTGACCCACTTGTTCCAATCGATGAAACGGTAGATCCAACCTTCGAAGATGGAAGCAAAGAGAAATCTATTCCAGGTCAAGGAACTTACACGATTGCACCAGATGGTACAGTAACCTTCACCCCAGACAAGCAGTTTGTCGGAAACCCAGATCCAGTCACAGTCAAACGTGTGGATAAGAATGGTACCCCAGTGACTGCAACCTACAGTCCAGAGTTTACGAAAGTAACACCAACTGGTACGGGAGATAAGACAGAAGGTTTGCAGGGGCAGGTCCAAGAAGGTAAAGTGACCTTCACGCCAGGTCATGACTCTGTTCCATTCCCAGCTGATTCAACTCCACTATTTGACAATGGTACAACTGTGAAAGAAGTGCCAAATGTTGGTAAGTTCGAAGTGGACGCAGACGGTAAGGTAACCTTCACTCCAGACAAACAGTTCAAGGGTGAAACACCAGAACTTGAATTGACTCGTGTGGATGCCAACGGAACTCCTGTTACTGTCAAGTACCAAGCGGTGGTGAAAGAAGTAGTTCCAACCAGCACTAACGCAACCAGCACAGGCCCTCAGGGTGTTCCACAAACAGGAACTCCAACCTTCCAAGGTGGCGATCCACTGGTTCCAATCGATGAAACAGTTGAGCCAACCTTCGAAGATGGCAGCAAAGAGAAGTCTATTCCAGGTCAAGGAACCTACACGATTGCACCAGACGGAACTGTAACTTTCACTCCAGACAAGCAGTTTGTAGGTAGTCCAGATCCAGTCACAGTCAAACGTGTGGATAAGAACGGCACCCCAGTCACTGCAACCTACAGTCCAGAGTTTACGAAAGTAACCCCAACTGGTTCAGGTGATAAGACAGAAGGACTTCAAGGTCAAGTGCAAGAAGGTAAAGTGACCTTCACCCCAGGTCATGACTCAGTTCCATTCCCAGCTGATTCGACTCCACTATTTGACAATGGGACAGCTGTGAAGGAAGTGCCAAATGTTGGTAAGTTCGAAGTGGACGCAGACGGCAAGGTGACCTTCACCCCAGACAAGCAGTTCAAGGGTGAAACACCAGAACTTGAATTGACTCGAGTGGATGTCAACAGAACTCCTGTTACTGTCAAGTACCAAGCGGTGGTGAAAGAAGTTGTTCCTACAGGTACTGCCGCAACAAGTACAGGTCCTCAAGGACTTCCACAAACTGGTACACCAACCTTCCAAGGTGGCGATCCACTGGTTCCAATCGATGAAACAGTAGAGCCAACTTTCGAAGATGGAAGCAAAGAGAAATCTATTCCAGGTCAAGGAACCTACACGATTGCACCAGACGGAACTGTAACCTTCACTCCAGACAAGCAGTTTGTTGGAAACCCAGATCCAGTTACAGTGAAACGTGTGGATAAGAATGGCACTCCAGTTGCTGCGACTTATACCCCAACAGTGACTAAGGTAACCCCAACCAGCACTAACGCAACCAGCACAGGTCCTCAAGGTGTTCCGCAAACAGGAACTCCAAGCTTCCAAGGTGGCGACCCACTGGTTCCAATTGATGAAACAGTAGAGCCAACCTTCGCAGATGGCAGCAAAGAGAAATCTATTCCAGGTCAAGGAACTTACACTATTGCGCCAGATGGTACAGTGACCTTCACTCCAGACAAGCAGTTTGTCGGAAACCCAGATCCAGTCACAGTGAAACGTGTAGACAAGAACGGAACAGAAGTTACTGCGACTTATACCCCAACAGTGACTAAGGTAATCCCAACCAGCACTAACGCAACCAGCACAGGTCCTCAGGGTGTTCCACAAACAGGAACTCCAAGTTTCCAAGGTGGTGATCCACTGGTTCCAATCGATGAAACAGTCGAGCCAACCTTCGCAGATGGAAGCAAAGAGAAATCTATTCCAGGTCAAGGAACTTACACGATTGCACCAGATGGTACAGTTACCTTCACCCCAGACAAACAGTTTGTCGGAAAACCAGACCCAGTCACAGTCAAACGTTTGGATAAGAATGGTACACCAGTTACTGCGACTTATAGTCCAGAGTTTACTAAGGTGACTCCAACTGGTTCAGGTGATAAGACAGAGGGTCTGCAAGGTCAGGTCCAAGAAGGTAAAGTGACCTTCACACCAGGCCATGACTCTGTTCCATTCCCAGCCGATTCGACTCCACTATTTGACAATGGTACAACTGTGAAAGAAGTGCCAAATGTTGGTAAGTTTGAAGTGGAT
>NZ_NCUR01000004.1:0-4871 GCF_002096595.1 Streptococcus oralis subsp. oralis | reverse complement strand
AAAAAAACAATAAATCTGTCAGTGACAGAAATGAGTGAGAACTCAAACTTTTAATGAGAGTTTGATCCTGGCTCAGGACGAACGCTGGCGGCGTGCCTAATACATGCAAGTAGAACGCTGAAGGAGGAGCTTGCTTCTCTGGATGAGTTGCGAACGGGTGAGTAACGCGTAGGTAACCTGCCTGGTAGCGGGGGATAACTATTGGAAACGATAGCTAATACCGCATAAGAGTAGATGTTGCATGACATATGCTTAAAAGGTGCAATTGCATCACTACCAGATGGACCTGCGTTGTATTAGCTAGTTGGTGAGGTAACGGCTCACCAAGGCAACGATACATAGCCGACCTGAGAGGGTGATCGGCCACACTGGGACTGAGACACGGCCCAGACTCCTACGGGAGGCAGCAGTAGGGAATCTTCGGCAATGGACGGAAGTCTGACCGAGCAACGCCGCGTGAGTGAAGAAGGTTTTCGGATCGTAAAGCTCTGTTGTAAGAGAAGAACGAGTGTGAGAGTGGAAAGTTCACACTGTGACGGTATCTTACCAGAAAGGGACGGCTAACTACGTGCCAGCAGCCGCGGTAATACGTAGGTCCCGAGCGTTGTCCGGATTTATTGGGCGTAAAGCGAGCGCAGGCGGTTAGATAAGTCTGAAGTTAAAGGCTGTGGCTTAACCATAGTACGCTTTGGAAACTGTTTAACTTGAGTGCAAGAGGGGAGAGTGGAATTCCATGTGTAGCGGTGAAATGCGTAGATATATGGAGGAACACCGGTGGCGAAAGCGGCTCTCTGGCTTGTAACTGACGCTGAGGCTCGAAAGCGTGGGGAGCAAACAGGATTAGATACCCTGGTAGTCCACGCCGTAAACGATGAGTGCTAGGTGTTAGACCCTTTCCGGGGTTTAGTGCCGCAGCTAACGCATTAAGCACTCCGCCTGGGGAGTACGACCGCAAGGTTGAAACTCAAAGGAATTGACGGGGGCCCGCACAAGCGGTGGAGCATGTGGTTTAATTCGAAGCAACGCGAAGAACCTTACCAGGTCTTGACATCCCTCTGACCGCTCTAGAGATAGAGTTTTCCTTCGGGACAGAGGTGACAGGTGGTGCATGGTTGTCGTCAGCTCGTGTCGTGAGATGTTGGGTTAAGTCCCGCAACGAGCGCAACCCCTATTGTTAGTTGCCATCATTCAGTTGGGCACTCTAGCGAGACTGCCGGTAATAAACCGGAGGAAGGTGGGGATGACGTCAAATCATCATGCCCCTTATGACCTGGGCTACACACGTGCTACAATGGCTGGTACAACGAGTCGCAAGCCGGTGACGGCAAGCTAATCTCTTAAAGCCAGTCTCAGTTCGGATTGTAGGCTGCAACTCGCCTACATGAAGTCGGAATCGCTAGTAATCGCGGATCAGCACGCCGCGGTGAATACGTTCCCGGGCCTTGTACACACCGCCCGTCACACCACGAGAGTTTGTAACACCCGAAGTCGGTGAGGTAACCTTTTAGGAGCCAGCCGCCTAAGGTGGGATAGATGATTGGGGTGAAGTCGTAACAAGGTAGCCGTATCGGAAGGTGCGGCTGGATCACCTCCTTTCTAAGGATAAGGAACTGCACATTGGTCTTGTTTAGTCTTGAGAGGTCTTGTGGGGCCTTAGCTCAGCTGGGAGAGCGCCTGCTTTGCACGCAGGAGGTCAGCGGTTCGATCCCGCTAGGCTCCATTGGTGAGAGATCACCAAGTAATGCACATTGAAAATTGAATATCTATATCAAATAGTAACAAGAAAATAAACCGAAACGCTGTAGTATTAATAAGAGTTTATGACTGAAAGGTCAAAAAATAAGGTTAAGTTAATAAGGGCGCACGGTGGATGCCTTGGCACTAGGAGCCGAAGAAGGACGTGACAAACGACGATATGCCTTGGGTAGCTGTAAGTAAGCGATGATCCAGGGATTTCCGAATGGGGGAACCCAACAGGTACTACCTGTTACCCGCATCTGTTAAGGATGTGAGGAGGAAGACGCAGTGAACTGAAACATCTAAGTAGCTGCAGGAAGAGAAAGCAAAAGCGATTGCCTTAGTAGCGGCGAGCGAAACGGCAGGAGGGCAAACCGAAGAGTTTACTCTTCGGGGTTGTAGGACTGCAATGTGGACTCAAAGATTATAGAAGAATGATTTGGGAAGATCAGCCAAAGAGAGTAACAGCCTCGTATTTAAAATAGTCTTTGTACCTAGCAGTATCCTGAGTACGGCGGGACACGTGAAATCCCGTCGGAATCTGGGAGGACCATCTCCCAACCCTAAATACTCCCTAGTGACCGATAGTGAACCAGTACCGTGAGGGAAAGGTGAAAAGCACCCCGGGAGGGGAGTGAAATAGAACCTGAAACCGTGTGCCTACAACAAGTTCGAGCCCGTTAATGGGTGAGAGCGTGCCTTTTGTAGAATGAACCGGCGAGTTACGATATGATGCGAGGTTAAGTTGAAGAGACGGAGCCGCAGGGAAACCGAGTCTGAATAGGGCGAATTAGTATCATGTCGTAGACCCGAAACCATGTGACCTACCCATGAGCAGGTTGAAGGTGCGGTAAGACGCACTGGAGGACCGAACCAGGGCACGTTGAAAAGTGCTTGGATGACTTGTGGGTAGCGGAGAAATTCCAAACGAACTTGGAGATAGCTGGTTCTCTCCGAAATAGCTTTAGGGCTAGCGTCGACATAAAGATTCTTGGAGGTAGAGCACTGTTTGGGTGAGGGGTCCATCCCGGATTACCAATCTCAGATAAACTCCGAATGCCAATGAATTATGGTCGGCAGTCAGACTGCGAGTGCTAAGATCCGTAGTCGAAAGGGAAACAGCCCAGACCACCAGCTAAGGTCCCAAAATAATTGTTAAGTGGAAAAGGATGTGGGGTTGCACAGACAACTAGGATGTTAGCTTAGAAGCAGCTATTCATTCAAAGAGTGCGTAATAGCTCACTAGTCGAGTGACCCTGCGCCGAAAATGTACCGGGGCTAAAACAATTTACCGAAGCTGTGGATACCTTTATAGGTATGGTAGGAGAGCGTTCTATGTGTGATGAAGGTATACCGTGAGGAGTGCTGGAACGCATAGAAGTGAGAATGCCGGTATGAGTAGCGAAAGACAGGTGAGAATCCTGTCCACCGTAAGACTAAGGTTTCCAGGGGAAGGCTCGTCCGCCCTGGGTTAGTCGGGACCTAAGGAGAGACCGAAAGGTGTATCCGATGGACAACAGGTTGATATTCCTGTACTAGAGTATGTAGTGATGGAGGGACGCAGTAGGCTAACTAAAGCAGACGATTGGAAGAGTCTGTCTAAGCAGTGAGGTGTGAATTGAGTCAAATGCTTAATTCTATAACATTGAGCTGTGATGGGGAGCGAAGTTTAGTAGCGAAGTTAGTGACGTCACACTGCCAAGAAAAGCTTCTAGCGTTTAAACATACTCTACCCGTACCGCAAACCGACACAGGTAGTCGAGGCGAGTAGCCTCAGGTGAGCGAGAGAACTCTCGTTAAGGAACTCGGCAAAATGACCCCGTAACTTCGGGAGAAGGGGTGCTGACTTTACGTCAGCCGCAGTGAATAGGCCCAAGCAACTGTTTATCAAAAACACAGCTCTCTGCTAAATCGTAAGATGATGTATAGGGGGTGACGCCTGCCCGGTGCTGGAAGGTTAAGAGGAGTGCTTAGGAGTAATCCGAAGGTATGAATTGAAGCCCCAGTAAACGGCGGCCGTAACTATAACGGTCCTAAGGTAGCGAAATTCCTTGTCGGGTAAGTTCCGACCCGCACGAAAGGCGTAATGATTTGGGCACTGTCTCAACGAGAGACTCGGTGAAATTTTAGTACCTGTGAAGATGCAGGTTACCCGCGACAGGACGGAAAGACCCCATGGAGCTTTACTGCAGTTTGATATTGAGTGTCTGTACCACATGTACAGGATAGGTAGGAGTCTAAGAGATCGGGACGCCAGTTTCGAAGGAGACGTTGTTGGGATACTACCCTTGTGTTATGGCCACTCTAACCCGGATAGGTTATCCCTATCGGAGACAGTGTCTGACGGGCAGTTTGACTGGGGCGGTCGCCTCCTAAAAGGTAACGGAGGCGCCCAAAGGTTCCCTCAGAATGGTTGGAAATCATTCGCAGAGTGTAAAGGTATAAGGGAGCTTGACTGCGAGAGCTACAACTCGAGCAGGGACGAAAGTCGGGCTTAGTGATCCGGTGGTTCCGTATGGAAGGGCCATCGCTCAACGGATAAAAGCTACCCTGGGGATAACAGGCTTATCTCCCCCAAGAGTTCACATCGACGGGGAGGTTTGGCACCTCGATGTCGGCTCGTCGCATCCTGGGGCTGTAGTCGGTCCCAAGGGTTGGGCTGTTCGCCCATTAAAGCGGCACGCGAGCTGGGTTCAGAACGTCGTGAGACAGTTCGGTCCCTATCCGTCGCGGGCGTAGGAAATTTGAGAGGATCTGCTCCTAGTACGAGAGGACCAGAGTGGACTTACCGCTGGTGTACCAGTTGTCTTGCCAAAGGCATCGCTGGGTAGCTATGTAGGGAAGGGATAAACGCTGAAAGCATCTAAGTGTGAAACCCACCTCAAGATGAGATTTCCCATGATTTTATATCAGTAAGAGCCCTGAGAGATGATCAGGTAGATAGGTTAGAAGTGGAAGTGTGGCGACACATGTAGCGGACTAATACTAATAGCTCGAGGACTTATCCAAAGTAACTGAGAATACGAAAGCGAAGGTTTTCTTGATATTTGATAGATATTCAATTTTGAGTAGGTATTACTCAGAGTTAAGTGACGATAGCCTAGGAGATACACCTGTACCCATGCCGAACACAG
>NZ_NCUR01000005.1:0-16357 GCF_002096595.1 Streptococcus oralis subsp. oralis | reverse complement strand
TGGAACCAGTGGATCACCACCTTGGAAACTTGGAGTTCCTGTTTGTGGAACACCCTGAGGACCTGTGCTGGTTGCGTTAGTGCTGGTTGGGGTTACCTTAGTCACTGTTGGTTTATAATGTGCTCGGTAAGGAACACCGTTAGAATCATTTACTTGGACAGTAACTGGGTCTGGGGTGCCAACAAAATTTTTGTTAGGTTTGAAAGTGACTTGACCAGTGTTAGGGTCTAACTCATAAGTTCCAACTGACTGACCATTGGATGTAGCAGGAACTGAGTTACCAGTAATAGGTTGGCCGTTAGCATTCACAAAGGTCGCAGGGCGTGAAGCATCTGGAGTCACTGGCGTTTTTGCAGGATCACCATCATTAAAGATTAGATTTTTGTTTTGTTCTTGACCTTGAACACCAGTTGATTCATATGTTGGTATCTTTCGAACAGTAGGAATGTATCGACCATCCATATTGTTCAAAATGTCATTCTTATTTGGATTTGATGCATCAGTTGATTGCCAGTTAGTTGATGAACCGTTCGAGTCTGTACGACGAATATTAATCCCTTCAGCAGTTCCTGTGAAGTCTGCATTTGGTGTGAACGCTACATCGATATCATCTCCATTAGTAGTCACTACATAGGTCCCTTCCGGACGCACATAAGTATTGCTGTTTGTTGGAGTCAATACATTTCCTTGATTATCCAAAATCTGTGGCGCTTGGCTACTCATGCTAGCATTAGTTACAAAGTCTGAACGATCTGGTCCTTTAGGTGTGAAGTGAACTGTAGCATTTTGTGTTTCACCTTGAAGACCGGTTGTTTCTTTCTTTTCACCTTGGGGTGGATAAGTACGACGAACCAACATATCCTCTACTTCACCACTAAATGCCATCCCGGTAGGCTTCTCAATATCACCTGCATTAGTCGCAATACGCACACGCATTCCAAGTTGGTCAACTAATCCACCACTAAGACTCGGAATTGCATTAAATGTTAAAGTGTGATCTCCATTAGCAGTTATTTCTTTAACTACACTGCCTTCATTATCATCAAATTTCCCGTTATTATTGAAGTCCACCCATGCTTTGACATATGCTTTAGCATTACCATTTGGATTAGCCTTAATCTTAAGAGTATAAGTGCCATTCTTAGCTTTATTTAAATCCAAGAGGTCGTTAGTATTGCTATATTGATCAGCAGTTAGCAATTGCTGTGAACCTTCATCTGAAACATCCTCACGATCATCAGAAGTCCAGTTATTTTTAGAATCCACATCGATATCTGCTTCTGTAGAACCTAAGTAAGGTTGCTTTATTTGAGCATTTGTTATCGAATCGCGTGTAGAGATAGTATGGTGAGCTTCACCGTAACTTTCTGGCGCATCACCACCATCAACTACCAAGAATCCCATCATAAGTGCCTGTTGCCCTGCGGTTGCAACATAAAAACCTACCTCAGAAGCCCCACGGGTCATTACAACTGGCACTGCTTTACTTGCTGAAACTATTGGTCCAAATACTTGACTACCTAGACCACCTGTAACTGTATCAGGACTCAAAAACTTATTCCAATCGACAGTCTTATCTTTTAGGATTAGTAGACCACCTCTTGTTGTCTTGTCAGCCTGCTTAACAAGTTCTTCAGTCGTAACAGTGTAAGGACCTTTTGCACGAGGACCTTTCATCCATTCTCCTACGTATTCCCAACCTTCACCGTTAGTGGTAAAAATACCATATTCACCAGGGTTAGCATCTTCTCCATCAGCCATAACAACTGCTGGTTTTACTTTTTTACCACGATAAGTGGCTTCTATTTTAAATTTAACCCCCCAGTTTACACCATCAACTGGTACGATAATTTGTGTTTTATGGCCTTTTGTATCAAAACCTTGTCCACCAATAGTACTCCATTTATCTTGAGGTTGACCTGATACAGGAGGTGGAGTTTTTCCATAATCTTTCCAATTTTTTAAATAATTGTTTGTTGCATTTGGATCATAAGTTCCAGCAGATGAAGTTCCTTCAACCCGTTTTTTATAGATTTCAGTTGATTGAAATGGTTTGAGCTCTGTAACGGTAAGTGTCACTACATAGCCAGGCGAAATTTCCTTCGTATAAGTAGTTCCAATCTTAAACCCTCCCTGAGGATCTAAGTTTTTCAAGCTTGCTGTATCAGAGAAATCAATCCAGTTAATTTGTTTTGCTAATTGTGTACTTTCTTTCTTCTCTGATTCAGACAATTCTGGTTTAGATGTACGTGGTACAGGAGTCGCATCGTCCGCACCTGCATAACTAGCTGGTGCAACTGTAGTTGCCTGTGTATCACGACGTACTCTACGAGAACGTGTAGATTGTTCAGTAGCACTAGACGTCTCAGTAGGTTCAGAAATTATTGGAGCAACTGCAGTTTCTGGTTTAGTACTCTCAATAGATTTATCTTCTGGAGAAGTAACTGGTTTCTCAACTGAAGGTTGAGGCGTTTCAGAAACAATTAACTGTTCATCCTTTGGTTTCTCAATAGACTCTGAAGCTGAGTTTGTTGGTTTAGTACTATCAGCGGATTGAGGAGCCTCAGTAGCTGAAGCAACTACAGAAGCTTCAGAATTTGTTGGTGCTGTAGAAGTTGCTGATGGTTCATTAAGATCCGTTCGAGAAATCTCATTTTGGACACCAGAAGCGCTTGTTTCATCAGCGCTAACTTGAGACGTCACTCCCAATAGAACCAAGGTAGACAAGAGCACAGAGCAAACACCCACGTTTAGTTTCCGAATAGAAAACTTACGAAGGTGTGGATTAAATAATTCTTTTCCCATTAAAATCTCCTAAAATTATTTTTTAAGATATTATACATTATTTTCTATGAATTAGCCACTAAATTATCCCCGAAAATTAACTTTTTTCTATTAAATAAGCAAAATTTTTAAACATTGTTATGTTAAAAGTTCTTTATGTTGATTTTTGAGAATATTTATACTAATATTTCATCAATCAAATAAACTATTTTACAAACTAAATTAACCTTTCTTAGAATATAATAAAAAAATACTGTTATTTATAAAGAATAAAAAACCACTCACTCCAAAGAGCAAGTGGTTCGTGTAATTTTTATTTTTCGAGTAAGCTGAGCGCTTCTGCATCTGCGATGATGGTCACATCAGAGTGGTTTTGTAGGCTACTTGCTGGGAGATTCTCAGTCACTGGGCCAGACACTGTTCCGGCAATGGCTTCTGCTTTCGACTCACCGTAAGCAAAGAGAATAATTGACTTGGCATCCAAGATATTTTTAATTCCCATCGAAATGGCTTGAGTTGGAACGTCTTCAATCTTGTCAAAGAAGCGAGCATTGGCTTCGATAGTAGACTGGTCAAGTTCTACTAGATGCGTTTGACTATCAAATGGAGTTCCTGGCTCGTTAAAGCCGATGTGTCCATTGCGACCAATCCCCAAGATTTGCAAATCAACAGGATGGTCAGCTAAAATTTGATTGTAGCGTTCAACTTCTTCTTCAGCATTATCCTTAACACCACGTGGCAAGAAGCTTTCCTTAAATGGTTTTTGGTTGAACAAGTTTTCCTGCATGAAGTAACGATAAGACTGTGGATTGTCCCCATCAAGCCCTACATACTCATCAAGGTTCACACTAGTCAGATTTGAAAAATCAAGGTCACTCTCAACGATTTCCTTGTAAAACTCAAGCGGGCTGCTTCCTGTTGCAAGTCCTAATGTTTGAGCACCATTGTCCAATTTTTCCTTCAAAATCTCAAAAGCTACTTTTCCACCTTCGACTTGATTCTCAACTTTTATAACTTTCATTTTATATCCTCCATGTTTCTATATTCATTATATGGTATAGACCAATTTTTGTCAAGTGAAAACGATTTAATTTCTAAAAAAAGAGCGTCTAAACTTGAAACATGTTATAATGGATAGGATTAGAACTTAGAAAGAATGATGAAAAAAATGAATACAGCTGATTTTGATTTCCACTTGCCTGAGGAATTGATTGCCCAAACGCCACTTGAAAAACGTGATGCGTCTAAACTTCTTATCGTTAATCGCGAGACGGGAGAAATGCAGGATAAACACTTCCACTCCATTATCGACATGCTGGAACCTGGTGATGCCCTTGTCATGAACGACACTCGCGTTCTCCCTGCCCGCCTCTATGGTCAAAAAGAGGAAACCGGAGGACATGTGGAACTTCTCCTGCTCAAAAATACTGCTGGTGATGAGTGGGAAGTTCTGGCTAAACCTGCCAAACGCCTCAAGGTTGGCACTCGTGTCAAGTTTGGCGATGGTCGCCTCAGCGCCGTCGTTACGGAAGAATTGACCCACGGGGGCCGCATTGTCCGCTTTGAATACCAAGGAATTTTCCTAGAAGTTTTGGAAAGCCTGGGTGAAATGCCACTACCACCTTATATCCATGAAAAATTGGATGACCGTGAACGCTATCAAACGGTCTACGCTAAAGAAAGTGGTTCTGCTGCTGCACCGACTGCTGGTCTCCACTTTACTAAAGAACTGCTAGCAGAAATCCAAGCCAAGGGTGTTCATCTGGTTTATCTCACTCTTCACGTCGGACTCGGAACCTTTAGACCTGTTTCTGTGGACAATCTGGACGAACACGAAATGCACTCCGAATTCTACCAACTTTCTGAGGAAGCAGCAGCCACTCTTCGCTCTGTTAAGGAAAATAGTGGACGCGTCATCGCTGTCGGAACCACTTCGATCCGCACACTGGAAACCATCGGTTCCAAGTTTAATGGGCAAATCCAGGCTGATTCTGGCTGGACCAATATCTTTATCAAACCCGGCTACGACTGGAAGGTTGTGGATGCTTTTTCAACCAACTTCCACCTACCCAAGTCAACTCTCGTCATGCTAGTTTCTGCCTTTGCCGGTCGTGACTTAGTCCTAGATGCCTATCACCATGCCATCCAAGAACACTACCGCTTCTTCAGTTTTGGAGATGCCATGTTTATCCATTAAGAAAATCCCTATTAGGAAACCTAATAAGGATTTTTCTAATTATTCCATACTAAACTTTGGATCTTTCAAACTCTGAACACTGGCATTGATAACTGCTCCGATAATCAAAATCTTTGCAATGAGAATAAACCAGAACATCATAACCACCACGATAATGGAACTGAAAAATCGAACGTCAACTAGATGATTAACATAACTATTGACGTAGACAGAAAAGATATTCAATAAAAAGATAAGAGTTAGCAAGACAAAGACACTTCCTGGTAAAACATAGCGGATTCGTGGTGCTTTTACTTTTGGAAGGAAGTAATAAATCATAACCAGAATGGCAAAGATCAAGGCATAGACCAGAGGGCCTGTAAAATCTTGCAGGTAGGAAAATAGCGGACTGTCTGATTGCCAGTAAGTTTTGAGGAGGTTAAGCAACATACGACCAAACATACTCAAAAACAAGGCCAAGGCAAAAAGAATCTGCAAGCCGAAACTAACAAGTAAACTCATCAACTGATGGGAGATAATGCCTCGACTCTTGGTCACTCCATAGGCTTTGTTAAAAGCTTTTTGGAGGAAATCCATTGATTTTGAAAAGGTCCAGAGGGCAGATAAAACGGCAAAACTCAGCAAACCAGTTGATGGTTGAGTCAGAACTTCTCGTACAATCTTGGCAACCACATCATACACCGTATCAGGCAAGAATTCCTTGATTGTCAGTAAGAAATTTGAGACTGGAATCTGAAAATAAGGCAAAATATTGACCATTATCATTAGCAAAGGAAAAATTGAAATCAACCAATAGTAGGCAACCGCAACACTGGTCAACTCGCTATCAGATGCTTGATAATAATGCAAAAAAGCTTTCAATAAAGGCCTGTCCATCAGCTCTTTCCACCACTTTTTCATGTTCCATCCTCCGTCATTTTTTTCATCATCTAAGTTCTTCTGATTAAATCTAGCATATCATAAGGTAAGGTATTCGCAGCCTCTTTCAGAGAATAATTCTCTAAATTATTAACATTTTGGCGTAGTTTTTTGGCATACTTGGCTGTTATCAGTTTAGCTTCTTCGTATTCAAAGATTGCCTTACGTTCGAGATAGTAGCCTCGTAGCATTTCATCGATATTGTTTGGCTTGATGCGATTGATAACCCGCTCAACAAAAGCACCGCTTCCGATAATGGCCGTCTCGCGTAGACGAGACTCTTGCATAAAGCTAATCAGAGAACTCTTGTAAACCCCTTTGAGGTTTTCCAAACTCTCGATAATCAGCTCTGTATTCTCTAAATACAACTCTGAAATCTGATCATAGTCAACTGCTAGTAGTTTACGCGATTCTTCATTCATCCAACTACGGAAAGTTTTGCCAAAGGTAAACATTTCATGGAGTAGAAAGCGCAGTATCCGTAAGGAAACTAGGAAGTAATAAGTCACTCTAGAAGCGAAATTCCGATTGATACTCTGCTCCATGTTTTTTAGGTAACGCTGGTAAACTCGATAGCCACGCTCACTGATTCTATTTTCCTCGTAGGCTTGCTCCAAACCATCACTCTCAATACTCAAGATGAGAAGTTTGAGGGACTCCCAGTCCTCTTGGACTCTCTTATTTTCCAGACTAAGGATGAGGTTTTCAATCCGACCATGGTAATTATCAATAGCTGCATAAAGAGGGAGTTTGTTCTTGTGATGGTCCAGCTCTTTTTCTAATTCTGCAGCTACATCATTCAAAATCGCAATATGCATCAAATGGTCCTTGCTTTCCTCTTGTTCCTCAGATAAGTGAGGGAGAACCAATAAACCCGTTAAAAAGCTCAATAGTGTAACGCCTGCTACAAGGAAGAGTAAGAGAGGGTATTCCTGCTCCAAATGACTTGGTATGAGGAGAATAGTCGCGATAGATACTGTCCCTTTGACACCAGAGAAGGTCAAAAGAAGCATATCTTTCGTGTACTTATGAATTTTTTTCTTAAGTCGACGCGTCCTCACAAAGTAAAAACCAGCAATCATGACAAAGCGGATCGCAAAGAGTAAGAAGGTCAGAACGACAACTGAAAGCAGTAAAAGAAGGGGATTGTAGAGAGAATTAGACAAGATCGGCTCTGCTATCAACTCTAATTCCATTCCCAAGAGAACAAAGACTGATCCATTTAGCATAAAGGTCACGGTGTGCCAAACGGTCTCCGTCACGGTGTCTACCTGAGCCTCAAGGAGCGTAATTTTCTTAAAGCGACTGGCCTTCAAAATACCTGCAACCACTACTGCGATAATCCCTGAAACATGAAACTCTTCTGCGATGAAAAAGGTCATGAGTGGCAAACTTAGCTCTAGCAATAGTTCACTGGCTATATCTATCGCTCGCACACTCAGTAAAAAGCTATGCAAGAAACGATTGACCATAGCCGTCACAAAACCGACTACAAAACCACCAAGGATAGAAAGTGCTAGGGAAGTTCCAGCTTGGCTGAGAGAAAACGTTCCTGTTGTCCAAGCAGCCAGAGCCATCTGAAAGGCAACCAAACCAGAAGCGTCATTTAAGAGTCCTTCCCCTTTTAGGATATTGGAAACCCTTTTTGGAAAACGAAAACGTTCAGAAAGAGATGCAAAGGCAACCAAATCTGTTGGCCCAAGTGCCGCTCCAACTGCTAAACAGGCAGCTAAAGGAAGAGTCATCCAAAGGAAGTGAGCCATGCCCCCCAAGCTTAAGGTCGAGATAAAAATCACAGGAAAGATCAGAAAGACGACAATCCGCCAATGCTTCAAAATGGACGTAATATCCGCTTCTTCTGCCTCCCGGAAAAGTAAGGGACCAATAACCATGGCCAGAAACAGCTCTGTATTGAGATGAAAGTCCGCATCTGGAACAAATAAGCCAATCCCAATCCCCAAAAGGATTTGCACAAGAGGAAGGGGCAAAAAAGGCAGAAGCTTATTGGTCGTGGTTGAAATGATTAAGATAAATAAAAATAGAATCAAGTAAATGAGTAATTCCACACAATTCCTCCTTAATCTTTTTTACAACAAGATTCAAAAATCTCCTTTTGCTCTTGGATTTTTTGATCAATCTTAGAACAGTCTTTGTGCTCAATTTTTTTCTGGCATCGTTCCATTTCAAGAGCAACTAATTTTTTCTTGATTTTAAGCATTTTCTTGCTCATATGTGCTTCGTCGAGCACTCCGACTGCTCGCTCGTGATGCGTTGACTCGACAAAATTTTGGCGCATTGCCTCAAGCTTCTCACGAAGGTATTGTTTATCCATGTCTATACCTTTCTAATTTTTCAATCATAACTAAAAACGGTGGATTGTTAACTTGGTTGAGAGTTCGATAAATAACAGCTGTATACTCTTGTTGGTTCAACTGGCTAACAAAATCCAACACAGCATCCCTCTCGGTGTCTCCTCCTTCATGACCATAGTAGATCATGATAGCAATCCGTCCTCCTTTGACAAGCAAATGGCAAAGCTTTTCTAAGGCTTCGATAGTAGTCTGAGGTTGTGTGATGACGGATTTGTCAGCAGAAGGCAGATAACCCAGATTAAAAATCCCTGCCTTAGCTTCTGTCACAAACTGGTCTAGTGTCTCATGACCTTGCAAGATTAACTGGGCATTTGTCATTCCAGCCTGATCCAAACGCTCTTGCGTCTTCTCTAAAGCCTGCTCCTGGATATCAAAGGCAAAGACTTGCTTGGCTAGCTTGGCTAGAAAAAAGGTATCATGGCCATTGCCCATGGTCGCATCCACTACAATATCCTCTTTTGTCACAACTTCAGCCAAAAAATCATGTGCCATCTCAAGTGGTCTTTTCATTTTTAAACTCCTGTTTTACAGCCTTGCATCCTTGCATACTTCCACGACGGCGCATCTCAGTTTCAATAGCATTTAGCACTTCCCATTTATTAAGGCTCCACATGGGACCAATCAACATATCTCTAGGTGCATCTCCTGTGATCCGATGAATAACGATATGCTTGGGAATGATTTCCAGTTGGTCACAGATAACCTTGACATACTCATCCTGACTCATCAGTTGCAAGCGTCCTTCGTGGTAATCTCTTTGCATACGTGTATTGGTCATAAGATGGAGCAAGTGCAGCTTAATTCCTTGAATATCATTATCCGTAACACAGCGACGGACATTTTCAATCATCATCTCATGAGTCTCACCGGGCAGACCATTGATCAAATGAGAAACAATCTCAATCTTGGGATATTTCCTCAAGCGATTTACTGTTTCAACATACAATTCATAAGAATGAGCACGGTTAATCAGGTCAGAGGTTGCTTCAAAGGTTGTCTGTAAGCCCAATTCTACCGTCACATGCATGCGCTCCGATAACTCAGCCAAATATTCGATGGTTTCGTCTGGTAAACAGTCCGGACGCGTTCCGATATTAATTCCTACTACACCTGGCTCGTTAATAGCCTGCTCATATCGCTCCCGAATCACTTCCACCTTTTCATGGGTGTTGGTAAAGTTTTGAAAATAAACCAGATACTTTTTAACATCTGGCCATTTGCGATGCATAAAGTCAATTTCCTTATAAAATTGCTCGCGGATAGGAGCATCCGGTGCCACGATAGCATCTCCAGAACCTGAAACTGTACAAAAAGTACAACCACCATGAGCTACAGTTCCATCCCGATTGGGACAGTCAAATCCCGCATCAATAGGAACTTTGAAAGTCTTTTCTCCAAAAAGTTTTCGATAATAATCATTCAAGGTATTATAAGATTTCATAACTTTCATTATAACAAAAAACACCTACAATCTCAAAAGCCTGACTTTCCTACAAATTCCCTTGTTTCTCATTTCCTTTAGCGTTTTTTTATGATACAATATGGGTATGATTTTAATGAAAATAGCATCTATTTTATTATTGATATTAACCTTGGTAGTTTGCTTTATTGTCACCAAGCTTTTCGGACTTAGGAAAATAGGATTTAATTTCGCGGATCTAGCTTTTCCACTTTTGGTATTTGAGTACTATCTGATTACTGCTAAAGCCTTTATCCACAACTTTCTACCGCGACTTGGAGTCGCACTTTCACTCCTAGCAATCCTCCTTGTAGTCTTTTTCCTTGTCAAAAAACGAAGTTTTTATTACCCTAAATTCATCAAATTCTTCTGGAGAGCCGGTTTTCTCCTTACCTTAATCATCTACATAGCTATGATTGTCGAATTGATGATGCTCCCATAAAAACATTCCCTCAGACAGTTGTCCGAGGGAATGTTTTTATCTTCATACCTTGTTTTCTATGCTCTACCAAGATACTTTTCTTATTTCCTAAATGTTAAGGCGTAGAATTTGCCATCCCATAGAAGTTTCAATTCCTTTTCCTTAACTTCGCTTGGAACAGCATTCTCAATTTCACTCAAATCAACAGTAGCATTTTTAAAATATTCCTTACTAAAATGATTTTTCTTATATTGCTGATCCACATAGTCTGCCGTCTCATCTGCAATTAAAATCTTAGTCCCTGGCTTCGCCACTCGTAGCATTTCCTGCATAGCTTTAGCCTTATCATTGAAAAAATTGATTCCGCCAATATGGTAGACAATGTCAAAACTATTATCCGCAAAGGGGAGATCCTCCGCGCAAGCATGGAAAAGTTGCAGATTGGTCTTTTTAGCACAAGATTTCTGGCATTTTTTTAGCATACTGATAGAAATATCTACCCCTACAAAGTCTAAACTTTTCAGGTCAATTGTCTCAGGAATATAACGGAGATCTTGACCAGTCCCGATAGAGACATAAAGAACAGATAAATTATCTTTCCATTCTATTTCCTCCATCAGATCCCTTCTCAACTTGTCAATTGCCTTGCCGTGGAGAAGCGGTCCTATCCATTTCTCACTCATATCATACCAGCGAGCCAAACGGTTATACATAGTCATGTATTTAGCATTATCTCCAGATAGATATTCTGGATTAAGAGACAGATAGATATCGCCATCTTTTTGAAAATTTTCTACCTCCAAACCTGACTTCAATTTATCTTGTAATCTTGTTTCAATCATATGCAACATCTCCTTTTCTATTTGTCACCTATTATAGAGGATTTCGTCACAAAAACAATAGCTTTTCAGTAAGTGGCAACTATCTACTTGTATCCGGTAGCAGAACCAGGGTCAGTTACAAAAAAACAAGTGCCAATTTCTATTGACACTTGTTTCTACTTTTAAAACGTGTTGCAAATTTAGTAAAAGATACCGTTTAAAAAACTTAATCTTCTTTTTTGCGTCTTGCTGCCAAAAATCCTGTTCCCAATCCAAGAAGGGCGAATCCAGCTACTAGAGCCGCTTGGTTAGACTCGCTTCCTGTATTAGGCAATTCACCACCTTTTTTAGGTTTTCCTGGCTCATTTGGTTTGCCAGGTGTTGGTTTTTCAGGAGTATGCGTATTTGTAATGTTGTAACCTTCTACTGAAGCTGTATAACCATCTGGAACATTCACTTCTTCAACAGTGTAGGCAATCTCCTTACCTTCTTGATAACGATCAAGACCTGTGAACTCATAAGTCCAGCCACTTGTTTCTGACACTGTAGCTGTCTGACCAGTTTCCTTACCATCTGCAAGAAGTTTCACAGTGACAGAAGATGGACGGATACCATCTTTGTTATCTTCATCTTTCCAGATCTTCTTACCTTTTACAGTGGTTTTCAACGGTGTATGTTTGTTGGTAATAGTGTACTTACCGTCTTTGTGGTCAGTAACTACTGATTTGTATTCTGCAACAACAACTTCTTTGACTTTGTACTCGATTTCTTTACCATTTTCATACTTAGGAAGTGCTTTTGATTCGAACTTCCAACCAGTTGCTTCTGATACTTCAATTTCTTGAACGACTTTGTCGCCATTAAGAATTTGAACTTTCACAGATGTTGTACGTTTGCCGTCTTGGTTGTTGTTATCATCCCAAACCTTAGTTCCGGAAAGAACTACTGTTTTTGGTGTGTAATTATTTGTCACTACTTGACCAGTCACAGAGGCTTCGTAACCAGCTGGTACATCCACTTCCTTGATAGAATAGGTGATTTCTTTTCCAGCTTCGTATTGTGGAAGATTGGTGAAGGATGCTACCCAAGTGTTATCATCAGTCTTTTCCTTAGCTGTTAAGGTCAATTTCTTACCTTCAACGGCTACTGGATCTGCAGCTCCTACTTTTTTGTAAAGTTGAACCGTTACGGACTCAGGACGTTTACCGTCTTGGTTGTTGGCATCGTTCCATACTTTTGTTACCTTGTAGTCAATTTCTTTAGGAGCATATTTGTTTGTGATGGTAAAGTCTGTAATAGTAGCTTCGTATTCTGCTACGGCTTCTTCTGTTACAGTGTATTTGATTTCTTTACCAGCTTTATATTTTGCTAATTTTTCGAATGTAGCAGTCCATGTTCCGTCTGCAGCAGCCTGAATTTCTTTCGAATCAACTTTCTTACCGTCTGCTAAAAGATTGATTGTAATCTTAGTCGGACGTTTGCCGTCTTGGTTGTTGGCATCTTCCCAGTTCTTAGTTGCTTTTACATCAACTGTTTCTGGTGAATAGCTATTTGTGATAGTGAATCCTGATGCAGCGTCACCAGTAACTTCTGAAGTGTAACTAGGAACAGTTACTTCTACTACAGTGTACTGGATAGGTGTGCCGCCTTTATCAGCATCAAGGTCTTTGAAGCTTCCAGCCCAACCATTTGCTTCAGTCAATTCAAGTGTTTTTCCAGTATCTTGGCCATCTGCAAGCAATTTAACTGTGATAGAAGATGGACGTTTACCATCTTGGTTGTTCTTATCATCCCATTTTTTCTTCACAGAAACTTCCGTTTTTTCTGGAGTATAAGCGTTTTCGAAAGCTTTTTCATCATCGTAAGAAACAGTTGCTTCAAGTGCACCTTTACCCTTGTCCGCTACAGTAACTGTAGCCGTGACAGTTTTAGTGTCGTACTTGATGCTTGTATCACTGCCAGCTTTTTCAGCAATTTTAAAGGTATAAGTCCCTTCTTTGTCGAATTCCAATTCTGAAAAAGCAACGTTTCCGTCTTTGTCATTCTTCACAGTTTCTTTCACCTTACCATCTTGGTCTGTTAAAGTGAATTCAAACTCTTCAGCCTTTAACTCACGTCCTGTAAGTTTTTTATTCGCTTTAATCTTGGCTTTAGCTTTGCTACGTTTATTTGTAACTGTTTTGATAGCTCCATCTTGTCCAACAGTCATCTCAAATGGAGTAGGATTCAACTCATATCCCTCAGGAGCCTCAACCTCGGTTACTGTAAAGTTCCCTTTCTTGATATCACTCTCTGAGTAAATAGATGATTCAGCAATTCCGTCATCATTTGTCGTTACAATTTCCTCTTTAGCAGTAGCTCCTGCTGGAGGAGTAATCTTGAATTTTGCTCCTTTTAGACGGTCATGAGTCAGCTCGTCGACCTTGTAAAGAATGATACGGTAAGCAGTTTCTAACTGAATTGTACCACCAGAAGTAATGACTGAGTTTCCGATTTGCTTAACGACTGTCTTATTACTATAGTCGTCATATGTTAGAATCTGGTCATCACCCTTCATTTCAGCATTGTTTTGGACTTGCGTGCCATCAGCTGGAGCACTTGTTTTATAATTAATTCGAAATGCTGCTGGTTTACCGTTCTTCGCAAGAATTGAAGATGCATTGTTAATTGTTAAAGTAAATTCTGTGTAAGAATCATTCCATTTTACTTGGTAATCCTTACCAGCTTCTAAGACAACCTCATCTTTAAAGTAATAATATTGATCATACCAACCTGCCGTGACGCTAAATGTTTCAGGGATCATCTGCATTGGCGAAGCGTTTGGATCTACCCAGTCATGAATTTCAATTTTATTATAGGCTGCCTGTTTCGGATTAACACGAACATACCAGCTGTGTAAGTATTTTCCACTCTTATTTAGAGCCTTGGATGTCCAATCCTCTTTGTAAATCAAACCGTGATATTTATTGAAATTAGCTCGACCAATTCCTTCAGAATAATCAGCCGCATCACCTTTTTTAACCTTGATTTGATGGGTAATTTCATTTATGGTTTCCGTTTTATCAAAACGGAGCGTTTCATTGCTTAATTCATTTTTAGAACTAAAACCAACAAAGAAATTTCCTTTAACGTTTTGGACCTGATAGCCACCTTTTTTCTCAAGATAGGCTTTCAGATTTTTTAATGTAATAGTTGCCTTACCACCATTATTATCCCCGTTTGATACAATTTGAGTTTCTCCGATAACGAGATCTGTTTCCTTATCTTTTAAATCAAAAGTTTCATTTCTAACAGTTAAAGGGCTCGGAACAGTAAAGGTAAAGGTATCACCGTCCTCTAATTTACCATCATAGGCGCTCAAATCGTAATCAACAGTGAATTTATAATTTGAGTAGTTATGATGCTCAGGAGAAAGTGTATAAACACCATTCGCATCCGGTTTTATAAACTTACCATTATCAACCTCCCAAATTCCAATATTACTGATAACGTTCTTCAGTTCCTTTGCTTGAACTGAATTTGGAGCAAAGAACATCCCTAGCAAACAGGCCAGAGAAGTTAGGATGGGTAACCAAAATTTCTTGTTCTTCATAATCTTCCTTTCTAAATTACCGAAAACATTAAAACGACAAACTATGATTATAAAATCTCAACACACATCTCCTTTCGAATTCATTGAAATCCATGAGGGTTATTGAATAAGTTACATCATATTAATATGTTTCATAACTATATGTGAGTGCAATATTTACCATATTTGTTCTATTCTTAATATAGAAACCTCCTTTAATTTCATTATAAAACAAAATTAACTTTTTTTGTAATATTATGAGGTTATTGCCTTTTGAAAATATTGACACAGTGTAAAATTACTGCCATAAAAACTAATTCTTTCATCACACTATAGTTTCTTTAAGTATAGTGTAGACATACGAACAACTTCTCTTTTAAACAAACAGAAAGAAACATTGTACAAAACATTCCATTTATTTATAAGTTTGATACACCTTAATAATTATCCAAACTATTTTATATAAGTAAAAATCAGAAGAGATTTAGCAATAGTCATACACCATACTGGTAAATAGTTTAATTTAGCATATTTCATTATTCTGAATCATAGAAAAAAGACCAGGGGGTTATCCCTGATCTTTCTTTACTGTACTTATTGGCTACTAAATGAGATTAGTCTTCTTTTCTTCGTTTAGTTGCTACAAGACCTGCACCTAAAGCTAGAAGAGCTAAACCTGCTGCTAATGCAGCTTGTCCAGATTCACTTCCAGTGTTTGGTAGGTTAGGATTTTCTGGTTCAGTTTGGTCCGTTACTACTAACTTACCATCCTTAAACTCAACCTGATTTCCACTAGCATTTACCACTGTTACAGTTCCGTCGTAGTTAACTTGGAATGTAATATCTGTTACTGCTAAGTATCCAGTTGGAGCGGCCTCTTCATGGAAAGTATATACTCCCGGAGTCAAATCAAGTACATGTGATTGTTTGGCTTTTGAAGTCCATTCAGCCACAGGATTACCTGCAACTTTTTCTCCACGGAAAATTTGGATTTTTGCGCCCGCGATTTCTTCACCTGCTAGATTTACCTTGCTGAAGGTAATCTTACGTGGTAGGTCATCGTCTTTGTCGGTTACAGTTACTGTTGAGCCATTTGTAACGACTTTGTTTTCTTCACCCTTAGAGTCTTTCTCACCAACGTTGGTCACTTCCACTGTGCCGTCATGTTTGACTTGGAAAGTGATGTCCGTTACTTTGAGGTAACCAGTTGGAGCGGCTTCCTCATGGAAGGTGTAAGTGCCTGGTGCCAAGTTCAAGTCTTTAGACTTACCAGCTTCTGAAGTCCAGCTTTCTACAGCTGTGCCTTCTGCCTTGTCGCCTTTGTAGATCTTGATTTGAGCACCTGCGATTTCTGTTCCACCAAGACTAACCTTGCTGAAGGTAATCTTACGTGGAAGGTCATCGTCTTTGTCGGTTACAGTTACTGTTGAGCCGTTTGTGGCAACTTTGTTTTCTTCACCCTTAGAGTCTTTTTCACCAACGTTGGTCACTTCCACTGTGCCATCATGTTTGACTTGGAAAGTGATGTCGGTTACTTTGAGATAACCTGTTGGGGCTGCTTCCTCATGGAAGGTGTAAGTTCCTGGGGCCAAGTTGAGATCTTTAGACTTACCAGCTTCAGATGTCCAGCTTTCTACAGCTGTGCCTTCTGCCTTGTCGCCCTTGTAGATCTTGATTTGAGCGCCCGCGATTTCTGTTCCACCAAGACTAACCTTGCTGAAGGTAATCTTACGTGGTTGGTCATCATCTTTATCAGTGACAGTTACTTTAGAACCATCAGTTACGACTTTGTTTTCTTCACCTTTAGAGTCTTT